>DASTFG010000042.1:0-2731 GCA_035708785.1 Anaerolineales bacterium | reverse complement strand
CCCAGCTGAAAAACTGCGCGCTCAAATATAGGTTGAGAGAGATGAACGCATATGTGATCAATCGCCGGGCCCATGGATTGTCGCTTGCCTGGCTGAGAACGAAAAAAGCTGGGAAGAGAGTGAGTGAGTAACGCGACATTGAGACCAACGGCTGTGTCTCCACCATCCTCATTAAGACAAAGATGAGGCTGAACGTAGTATATAAATTGTATGCCAGCGGAATCCTGTGCCAGCCATATGCTAGAAGCATGATGAAAAGCGTTACGACAATCCAGTTCAAGAGATCGACGAATGCAAATTCGCCCGAAAGAAGGGTCTGGACGGCATACCAATAATTTTCCCAGGGCGGGACAAGACGTGCATGCAAGTTGGCTTCCACAAGCGGGATAATGTCATTTGTTGCCTGCGTTGATCTCAAAAAAAGATACAACAGCCCACCGGTGACCGGAAGCGCTAAACTGAACCAGTGTACTGGTCTGCGCAGGGAAGGCTGATCTGACCACATCAAATATAGCATAGGGATGACCAGAGCCGCACCCTGCAGGCGGGTAAGAAACGCGCAAAACGCCCAAAAGCCGGCCCAGGGCCAGTCATGCATTGTCATGCACCGCAAGGAAAGCAGGACCGCGACAAGAAACAGGGACTCACTATAGACGCTGAACAAAAAGAAGGAAGTCGGGTAGAGCAAAAAAAGAGCCGTTGTACGTCTAGCCGTAAGAGCATCTCCCCAGTTGCGGTAGACCTCATATAGGAGCTTGATGGCATACAGGGTGGCAAGGTGAGCGATAAAGAGCCCGGCTAGAAACGTGCTTCCAAACAGCGGTCTCAGCAGGCGGATCAGTGCCGGAAATAACGGTGGGAAGTGAACATCTCCGCCAATCCTTCCATAATTATCCTCGGCGATCGATAGATACCAATTAGCATCGAATCTTTGCCAGATTGCCAGCCATCCAGCGGGATACGGCGCTCTCTGGTGATAGGGAAAGAGCCGGGACGGTGAAGTGCTCGATGGTAAAAGCATAGAGCCGGTATAGTGGCCTTCCACAGCAGTCCCCGTGGAAGCATTCCAGATGCTGCCCGTTTGCAGATCTGCCATCGTGTTCTCACCCCATGGCCGAAACGCCAGGGCTTGACCGTTGATTTCACGCAGATAGGTATTTGCCTGACTGGTGTTCAGGTTGAAAACCGCGAGGACGGGCTCTCCCGAAATTACGATGTTCTGAACTGCCAGGGGCTGGATGCTCAGGATGATCGCCGACCATAAGCCATATAACAGCCGCGCGATCAAGAACCCGACGATGGCAACACGCCAGGGTTCGGGGCGTGTTCTCCAGAAGTGAATGAGACGATTGGGATGGATACGCATCGGGTCAGTGGCTGCTTGCAATGTCATCGTCAAAGTAGCCGCACCTTTGTGATCAAAGTGCTTGTGCTGCTTGCAGGAATTTTACCAACCCGTTGCCGCCGTTCGCGAGGATCGCCACCTTATTGAAATAATGTGCAGTAAGGCCCCCTTGTCGCCCGATGTGGCCCAGGCACGTCGGAAAAAAAACAGGCGACATCGAAAGGTGTCGCCTGTTCGGGATTATTCTCCCAGGTAATCGCGCAGCTTCCGCCGGATGGAGGGATGGCGCAACCGGCTCAAGGCCTGCGCTTCGATCTGGCGGACGCGCTCACGGGTGACACCCATCTTGCGCCCGACCTCTTCGAGCGTATAGGCCTGCCCGTCCAGCAAGCCATAGCGCAGCTGCAGAATGCGGACCTCGCGTGGTGGTAGTCCATTCAACACTTCACCCAGGTGTTCACGCAGCAGGTTATAGGTCGCGGTATCGTCCGGTGGGGGCGCCTCGTCATCTTCGATGAAATCTCCCAGCACGGAGTCCTCTTCGTCATCGGTCGGCGTTTCGAGGGAGAGCGGGCGCCGCGCGACCTGGATCATGTTCTCCACTTTCTTGGGTGGGACATCCAGGGCGACGGCAAGCTCTTCCACGCTGGGTTCGCGCCCGAGTCGCTGGGTCAACTGGTGCTGCACGCGCAAAAGCTTATTGATCTGATCGCCCATGTGCACAGGCACACGAATGGTGCGCCCCTGGTCCGCGATGGCGCGGGTAACAGCCTGGCGGATCCACCAGGTCGCATACGTGGAAAATTTATGGCCGCGGCGATAATCGAATTTCTTGGTGGCGCGGATCAAACCAATATTGCCTTCCTGGATCAGATCCAGGAAGGGGACACCGCGTCCCATGTATTTCTTTGCCACTGAGATGACCAGACGGGAGTTCGCTGTGATGAGATGCTCGCGTGCTGCCCAGCCATCTTCGATGAGTTTCCGCAGTTCGGTCCGGCGGCGGGGACTGGCGTTGCCCTTTGCCAGCTCCTCGCGGGCCATCCGTCCGCGCTCGATGCGCTGGGCCAGTTCCACCTCCTCTTCCGCGGTCAATAACGGGACGCGACTGACTTCCTTGAGATACAGGCCGATCGTATCGTCTGTGTCGATGTTCGCAAGGTAATCGTCCAGAGAAAGGTCGGCTTCGGGTTCCGCCTCGCTTGCCTCAACGGCCACGAGTTCATCTTCCGTCGGTTCCGCGGTCGCAGCATCCTCCACAAACGGAATCCCCGCGCTTAATAGAGCCGAAAAGGCCTCCTCGAGCTGTTCCACATCCTGTTCGGCTTCAGGGAAGAAGTGAAGAATATCGTCCAGTGTAACGTAGGATTTCTGCCGCCCCAGCTC
>DASTFG010000041.1:0-6805 GCA_035708785.1 Anaerolineales bacterium | reverse complement strand
GAGAAGATCAACGCGGCACAGAGCAGCATTCATATCGCTTCCTTCGAGTTTGATCTGACGCCGGTGACACAGGCATTGATCGAGGCCCACAGGCGCGGTGTGGATGTGCGCTGGGTCACCGACGATGAACATGGTCTGGAGGCAGATGAGGATCCGGGGCACGGTCAATTTGCAGCCCTGCAGCGGGCAGGCATTGAAGTGCGCTCGGATTCGCGCTCGGCCCTGATGCACAACAAATTCTGGATCTTCGATGGCCAGTCCGTGTGGACCGGCTCGACGAACATAACGCAGAGTGGAATTTATAGACAGGACAATAACGTCCTCGTCATCCACTCGCCGGAGGTCGCAGCGATCTACGAGCGCGAATTTGGGGAGATGTGGGAAGGCCAGTTTGGGCCCACGTCGCCCTCCCAACTGGATGAGCAAGCCACTGTGGTCAATGGATCGCAGATTGCGGTGATCTTTACCTCAGAAGACTCGGCCCTTGAGCGAGCGATTATTCCTGTTGTCAGGGGCGCACAATCCAACATCCGTTTTCTGACATTTAGTTTCACAGACTTCCCCCTGGCGCAGGCAATCATCGACCGCGCCGGCAGGGGCGTGGATGCGGCGGGGGTCTTTGAAAGGTTTGGGAGCGACACCGACGCATCCGAGCTCAGGACGTTATTCTGTGCCGGACTTCCCGTGCGGCGTGATGGCAATTCCGGTTTCTTGCATCATAAGTTCATCGTCATAGACGAACGTACGGTCATCACCGGCTCTATGAACTATTCGACCAATGCCGAAAAAAGCAATGATGAAAATGTGATCATCATCGACAACCCCGACATCGCCAGGCTTTATATGCGCGAATTCGAGCGTGTCTGGAATCTGGCAACCGATCCTGAGCCGGCTAAATTTCCGTGCTCATAGCGTTTTACAACCGGCCCTATAGTTTGCGCCAGACGACTCGCGGCATGGCGAGGCCGGATAAGCAGATCAGAGGGAGGTTGTCGAAACGAGAACATCACTCATCCCGAATTTAATTTATGGATGAGCGGTGCCGATAAGAGAGCCAAAAAATGAGAAAGATTGGTTTTGTCACTTTAAGCATACAGCAGGAGGTCGACTGAATCAAAAACAGGACCCATCCTAAGATTTGGGATGGGTCCTGTTTCAGAAATTCTGTGGTCACGAGATGCAGCCCAAAGCCATCGTGACTCTTGGTCAGAAGTAGATTGGCAGGTCAGTTGGCCCGGAACATTTTGATGAGGGTCATGGCCTCGGTCAGGTCTCCCTTGGCCTTGGCCTTGCCCAGCATAAAGGGTTTCGCGGGATCAAGCTCTCCGTTTGCGACGGCAAGAATGTCGGCGGTATCGGCTGTTACTGTCAGCTCGGGTGCTGTGTACGTGCCTTTCGCAACGTTCAGCTTCCCATCATTGATCACAACATTCCACTGCCCGGCCTGCGAGCGGGTCACATTCAGTTGAATTACGGTATCTGCAGCTTTGGCTTCCGGCGGTAATGTCTACGGTTCAATGCCAGTCACTCTCCCCAATTCGACTCGGTTCTGGGCTGTCTTGCCCCGGTCGAGCAGGGCGGTGGTGGAGCGAATAGCGGCCTCTCGTAACTTCGCCGCATATGCCGGCCCGATCCCTTCGATATCGGCAATTCTTGCCATACGCACTCCTTTCTTAATCTTCCTTTCATAGTAAATGGAGTGTCATGGTTTATCTACTGACGAAGATCATTATTTTCCGGTTAGGAATAGTATCGAGGTATAATTTTGGCATGACAGCTATGGCTGACAATTTGTCTGTCAGTGCCGCCTCGGGCGGTTAAGTGAGCATATCTGGTCAGAGATGAAGCCTGACCAGATTTTTTATTTGAAACAACCTCACACCCAGCCCTCTCCCGGGCCTCGCTACACCCTTTGCCGGGCACGGGTACTCGACCACCGGAGAGAGGAGCCATTGGAGCACCATGAAGTTAAGTAAATTGGCTTGCGAGATCGCCGAATCCCCGACCTTTGCACTGAACGAAGAAGCGCGTCTTTTACGCGAGCGCGGCGAAGCCGTGATCAACCTGGGGATCGGCGAGCCCAAGAACAAGACGCCGATCGCCGCGGTGCTGGCCTCCGCCGCCAAACTGACCAGCGGTGAAGTAAAATATACGCCGCCCGATGGCTTGCCTTCGATGAAGAAGGCGGTCATTCGTTATACGGAAGAGAATTATGACCGGCTGGTCGCGCCGGAGAGCGTGATCATCACGAATGGCGCGAAGCAAGCGCTTTACAACATCTTCTATTCCATCCTGGACCCGCAGGATGAGGTGATCGTGCTGGCTCCGTACTGGGTCTCGTATAATGAGATGATTCGGATGTGCATGGGCATCCCCGTGATCGTGACCCCCGAGGATGGGACCTTTACGCCGCGCTTCGGAGAGATCGAGCGAGCCATCACCTCCGCGACGAGGGCGATCATCGTCAACAGTCCCAACAATCCCTCCGGGGCCGTCTACCCGCCTGAACTGATCGCGAAGGTCGTGGAAGTATGCGAGAAGAAGGGCATTTACATGATCTGTGATGACATCTATCACAGATTGACATTCGACAACAAGACGGCTGTGCCTGCCTATCACTTCACGAAAAACGATGTGGAGAGCTCGCACGTGATCGTCGTCAACGGAGTCGCCAAGCTTTATGGAATGACAGGTTTCCGCGTCGGGTGGGTCGTTGCAGCGAGTCACCTTGTCAGGGTGATGACAAACGTCCTCGCGCAGACGACGTCCTGTGTATCGCCGCTGGCACAGGCGGCGGCGGAGGGCGCGCTGAACGGATTGCAGTCTGTAGTGGAGGCACTGCGGCTACACATCCAGAATAACCGCGATGTGCTCCTGCAGGAGATGAGGTCATTTAATGGGGTCCGCCTGATCCCCCCGGCCGGGACATTTTACGCTTTACCCGATATCCGCGCTTTCAGCATGAACTCCCTGGAGGTCTCACAGTTCCTGCTCAAAACGGCAAAGGTGGTGACCGTGCCCGGAAAGGAATTCGGCATGGAGGGCCACATACGCATCTCTTTTGCAGGATCGGTCAAGGATGTGACGGAGGGGATTGCGCGCATCAAGTGGGCGCTCGACCCCACCAGCCCGAACGAGATCTACATCGGCGACAAGAGGATGGTAAGAGACTGGCTTTAGTGATACTTGCCGCGGAGGCGCACTAACACGGACATTATTTTTGGTGAAGCGCCAGGCCCGCAAGTTGTTAAGAAATGGCGGTTCGATCGATTGCCCCCCGCCGTGATGTATTGTCCGTAACCTCACAGCTCCGCGGCTGACTATGGAGATTTATTAATGAATAACTTGCTGCAAATAAAATCCCCCGCAGAAAGTATTGCCCAGACTCGAAAAGCCGATTTCAATTTAGTCAATCACAGCATCGGCAATTTGCGGCTGGCGTACTGGAACCTCTCCACCGAGGCCCTGTATGAGGAGGCGGTCTTTCGCGGCGAGGGTGTGACCTCCAGCGGCGGAGCATTCATTGCGCACACGGGCAGACACACGGCGCGTTCCGCCAACGACAAGTTCGTCGTCCGGCATGTGGACTCGGAAAAGAATATCTGGTGGGGGAACTATAACCGGCCGTTCGACACGGAAAAGTTCGAAGGGCTATATAATCGCTTGCTGGGCTATATGCAGGGCCGGGATGTCTTCGTGCAGGATCTATTTGCGGGCGCCGATGAAGACTTTCGGCTGCCCGTCCGCTTCGTGACCGAATATGCCTGGCACAGCATGTTCGTCCGCAATATGTTCATCCTGCCGGAGTCGCTGGAGGCATATAAGCGCTTTGTGCCGGAATTTACGATCGTGGCCATGCCCGGATTCAAGGCTTTACCCTCCCTGGATGGCACAAATAGCGAAACATTCATCATCCTGAACTTCGAGCGCAAGCTTGGGATTGTCGGGAATACCGCCTATGCGGGCGAACTCAAAAAGTCGGTCTTTACGCTGTTGAATTATCTTATGCCGCTGGAAGGAGTGCTCTCGATGCACTGTTCGGCGAATGTCAGCCCGGATGACCCGAACGATGTGGCGCTGTTCTTCGGGTTGAGCGGAACAGGCAAGACGACTCTTTCCGCCGACCCGAGCCGCCGCCTGATCGGGGACGATGAGCATGGCTGGAGTGACAGCGGCGTGTTCAACTTCGAAGGCGGTTGCTACGCCAAGGTGATCGGCTTATCGCCAACCGCCGAACCGCAGATCTATGCTACGACAAAAATGTTTGGGACGATCCTCGAAAATGTTCCCTTCGACCCGGTCACCCGCTTCATCGACCTGGATGACAACTCGATCACGGAAAATACACGCGCTTCCTACCCGCTGGAGTTTATCGACAACGCCGTTCCCGAGAAGAAAGCCGGGCACCCGAGAAACATCGTCCTGCTAACGTGTGATGCCAACGGGGTCATGCCGCCGATCGCGCGACTGACGCCGCAGCAGGCGCTCTACCAGTTCATTTCCGGGTACACCGCCAAGGTCGGCGGGACGGAAGTCGGTTTGCGCGATGAACCGGAGATCACGTTCTCAGCCTGTTTTGGGGCGCCGTTCATGGTACACCATCCCTATAAATATGCCGAACTGCTCAGGCGCAAGATCGAGCATTATGGCGTCCATTGCTGGCTCGTCAATACGGGCTGGGTCGGCGGACCCTATGGCGTTGGCAAGCGCATCAGCATCTGGCATACGCGCGCTTTGCTGCACGCGGCGCTGAACGGGAAGCTTGCGAACGTGGAGTACTACAAGGATCCGGTCTTTGGATTTGAAGTGCCTTCGACCTGCCCGGGTATCCCCGATCATGTCCTGGAACCCTGGTCATCGTGGCCCAGCCGGGCGGAGTATGACAAGAAATATAAACAACTCGCTCAGAGATTTATCGAGAACTTTGCCAAGTTTAGTGAGGGCATGCCGCGTGAGGTTGTCGAGGCAGGGCCGCGCGTTTGATCCGGCTTGCCCTTATTCGTCATCCTCATCCAGTTCCTCGAGATCGTCGAGATATTCCAGATCCTCGTCTTCGAGATCCTCATCTTCGAGATCTTCCTCCTCGGCATCGTTCTCTTCCCGGCCCGCCACGGATTCTAGATCTTCATCCTCCCAGTCCTCCTCTTTTAAATCCTCCAGGTCTCCGATCTGTTCCAGTTCGGTGATCTCCCCATCCATTGTCAGGGCTTCGCCTTCCATCAGCGTCCTAGTTGTGCCGTCTGCCATCACAATCGTGCCATCCGGCGTAACCCGCGTGCCTTCCGTGAGAAGGATGTCCTCCTGCGCCTCCAGCATGCGGCCATCCCTGATCACCATAACCCTACCGTTTCTGATGGTAATGATATCTTCATCCATCTCCTCACTTCCTTTCTCTCATCGGAGCTAAGCTGCCGCTGGCGCTCGAAATGGGCAGCATAGACTCGTCATTCTGTAATTGCATAACGAAAGCCCCGCGACCCGTGTTATCTCTTCCTCTGGCATTTGCAGCAGCCTTCGAAGGTGTCTAAAGATCAAATCCCAGATCTGGCGGATCGTCACCTCGACTTTTGGGGCCGGGGGCAACCTCGGGGGGAAGAAAAGAACGAGGCGTGTGATCCGGTTTTGGACCCATGCGAGATGTCAGGAAAACTGCGGCCAGCCCGAGCACGGTGATCAGACTTGCGATGAGCATGATCTGCTGCCCGAGCTCACCGGCCAGGGAGTGGGAGATGGCATATCCCAGTTCCCCGACGACGGAGGGGAAGATGAATGAGAGACTGCTCGCGGGACCGTTGAACCAGGCCCAATCGAGGAGAGGTCGGACGGCAATGCCGATCCCCAATCCGATCAACCCGGCGCTAAGTAATGGAATACCCCACCAGCGCAGCCAGCCTCTGACGGAGCGAACAGCGAAGACGGTCACGAGCAGCAGCAAAGCCAGGGGCAGCAGTGGACCGAACCGTAGCCAGGAACGGGCCGCGCGGATCATCCCGTCCGGCCCGTCTGACGCGGCGGACTGTATCAGGACAACTTCATCAGGTAGCTCGGCGTGGATCTTGTGCAGCCGGATGCGCATGCCGGGGATCATTTTCGCCAGGGTGTCCCCCGACGCCGCGCAATAGATCGCGGTGCCGCCTCCATTTTCGAACCCCCCGGCATCGATCCGCGCGATCTGTTCTGCCGTGCAAGACGGCTGGGCATCAAGCAGGAACAAGATCAGGTCTTCACCTGCCTGGCCCTTCAGTCGGGCCTTCAAGTCGGCGATTGAGACCGCGACACGATCGGTCTCGCCATCCAGATATGCGGAGGCCTGATCCAGGGCAGATTCGGTCATACGCTGCAGGCTCTCTCCGGGGAGCAGAAAGCGAATCAGTCCCTCCCACTGCTCCGTCGAAAAGCCTTCGGTGACAGGCATCAGATCAGCGCCGATGCCGGGATGGTTCAGACGCGCGTTCCTGCGCTCCTGCCGGATGCAGGCATTGATCCGGCGGGTCTCTCGCCTGGTGGGCATGCGCTGGCCGTGATAGAGCTCCGTGTAGGTATCGTCCCCAAGCCGCTCGCGGGCACAGGCCTGCACCTCGGACGAGGCGGCAGCAAGAAAATCGTCGTCCGGCGACTCGGGCACCAGTGGAGTCGGAGGGGTCTCATAGTCTCCGTATTGATCGAGGCATGGCCGCGAGCTTTGAAGTTCAGCACCGGTTGGATCCCGCCAGCTGCTTCCAATCTCGAAGTAGGCTGCCTCTCCCAGAGACCCCATCAGGCAGGCCTGGAGCTGAGGCGAGGCGCCATCGATCGCACAGACGAG
>DASTFG010000040.1:0-2467 GCA_035708785.1 Anaerolineales bacterium | reverse complement strand
ATTAAGGTAGCGCGGCGCAGAAGCAGCGATCTGCAAAGCGATCTCATGTGCCAGTTCACGGAACTTTTCTGAGCGAGCCACAAAATCGGTTTCACAGTTCACTTCCACCATCACACCCACACGCCCACCGCCATGGGAGTACAGCTCCACAACACCCTGGGAAGCCTCGCGGTCGGCGCGCTTGGCGGCAGTCGCCATGCCTTTCTCGCGCAGCCAGTCCACAGCCTTCTGAAAATCGCCGTTTGCTTCAACGAGCGCCTTGCGGCAATCCAGGATACCTGCATTCGTGGCCGCGCGCAGCTCCTTGATCATATCAGTTGTGATTTCCATCTATCGATTCCTCATCCTGCTCTCGAAATCACTCAGCACTTTTCTCTTCGGTTTTCTCTTCGACAGCGGGTTCGGGTTTCGTCTCTTCCGCCTCAGCAGGGACTTGCTCATCCTCGCGGGATGCATTAAGCTTGGCCAGAGTAGCCTCGCCGAGCAGAGCATCGTCCTCCAGCTCCTCGTCGACCTCCACCACGCGCGGCGCCCGGCGAGTGGTCCTGTCAGTGGCGGCCATTGCTTCAGCGGCAAGCTTCTCCTCGCTCAATTCCTCGTCCTTGCGCATCGCCTTGCCTTCCAGCACCGCATCCGCAACCTTGGCGACCAGCAGCTTGATGGCGCGGATCGCGTCATCGTTGGAGGGGATGACGTAATCGATATTCTGCGGATTACAATTCGTGTCCACCAGCGCGATGATGGGGATGTTGAGCAGGTTAGCCTCATTGACCGCGGCTTCTTCGCGGCCAACGTCCACAATGAAGAGCAGGTCGGGGCGGCGTTTCATCGTGCGTGTGCCGGAGAGGCGAGTCTGAAGGCGAGTGATCTCGCGGCCAATGAGCAGGCCCTCCTTTTTGGTCAGGCGATCGAGCTCATTGTTATCTCGCATCTTTTCCAGGCGCTCAAGTTCCTGAATGCGGGCATACATAGTCGACCAGTTGGTGAGCATGCCGCCCATCCAGCGCTCTGTCACGTATGGCATGCCGCAGCGGGTCGCCTCGTCGGCCACCGTTTCCTGCGCCTGGCGCTTGGTGCCCACGAAAAGGATCGTGCCACCGTTCGCGACCGCATCGCGGATCACGTTATATGCCTGGTTCAATAGCTTGGATGTCTGCTGCAGATCAATGATATGAATGCCGTTACGCTCCGTGAAGATGTACGGCTTCATGCGGGGGTCCCACTTGTTGGTGCGATGTCCGAAGTGGACGCCGCTCTCAAGCAGGGCCTTCATAGAAATTACGGCCATAGGGAAAACCTCCTTGCGTTTGGCCTCCGCCCGCATCATCCCCGCCAGAGACCACGTTCGTTTGATCCGTGGCACGCACTGGAAGGTCCGCGGGCGTGTGAGATTGAGATATATGTTGCCTATCCCGGGGCAGGATATGTGGCGCTTTCGCGCCACGGGGACTGATTATAACACACAAAGGGGCTTTGCGCCCCAAGTTTGCCTGCGACAGAAAGAGGCCCCGAGTCGCCCTCGGGGCAGTTCGCTATATGACGGCCGGCTGGCCATAGAGTTGCTGTTTGAGGTTTGCCACGCGCTTACGCAGGTCTGTTTTTGTTTCGATGTCGTTCGAGATCTTCTCGATGGCATACATAACGGTCGTGTGGTCACGCCCGCCGAGCAGTTCACCGATCTGCGGCAGGGAGGCGTCCGTCTCCTTGCGCAAGAGATACATCGCCACCTGCCGCGGCTGGACGATCTTTTGCGAGCGATCACGCCCGAGCAGAGCTTCGGTCGTCGTCTGCCACTCTTTCGCCACCAGCTCGATGATCTTTTGAGGCGGAATATCACTGCGCTGCGGTAAAAGGTCAGCCAGAGCAAGTTCCACCAGACTCGAACTTAAAGGCGCGCCGCTCAAATCTGCAAAGGCCAGGATGCGGTTCAAGGCGCCCTCGAGCTCGCGGATGTTGGATTTCACGCGGTGGGCAATGCTTTCCAGGATGTCGCCCGGGATCTGCCGTCCGGTCCGCTCCGCTTTCGAGCGCAAAATTGCCAGGCGGGTTTCAAGGTCGGGCGGCTGGATGTCCGCCGTCAATCCCCACTCGAAGCGCGAGCGCAGGCGCTCGTCCAGGGTGACCAGGGATTTCGGGGGCCGATCGGAGGAGACGATGATCTGCTTATCCTGCCCGTGCAGCGTATTGAAGGTGTGGAAGAATTCCTCCTGTGTCGACTCCTTCCCGGCGATGAACTGGATATCATCCACAAGCAAAACATCTGCAGAGCGATATTTCTCGCGAAACGCCTGGTTGGTATGCGTGCGGATGGCGTTGATCATATCGTTGGTGAACTCCTCGGACGACACATACAGCACGTTCAGGCCGCGCTGGTGGCACGCATTCCCGATGGCATGCAGAAGATGGGTCTTACCCAGGCCCACGCCCCCGTAGAGGAAGACCGGGTTGTAAGCGCGGGCAGGCTTCT
>DASTFG010000039.1:0-5123 GCA_035708785.1 Anaerolineales bacterium | reverse complement strand
TTAAAGAACTCCGTGAACCGCCCCACCTGTTTGATCCTTATCACGTAGAAGGCCCAGGCGATCATAACGATGATGATCAGCGGCAAAAGATAGCGGTGCCGGGCGAGCTCGAAGGACCAGCCTCTGGCGCTTTCATAGAGATGCCCGTAGGAGAAGAAAACGATCAGGACCACGACCGTCACCAGCCCGGCCCTGTCCCGGTTTCGAAGGATGAGCGAGGATGCCAGCCAGAGCAGCATGCTTAAGAGGAGAGAAGCGATCGCGACGCGCACGATCTGGCCAAACCCGACCTCCTGGATGTTCTGCGACCACAAAGCCAGGACGGGGTATAACGCGAAAAACAAGAGATAGGCAGGGTATTTGTTCATTGTTTGAGGCTTCTCATCCATAACTGCCGCACCGGCATTTCCTGGATCGCCCTGAACGACAGGACGCGGTCCGCCACGAAGAGGACCACGAGCCAGGCGCCAAGATAAAACTGGACGCCGACAGATACAACATGGCGGTAGATCCCCATCGCATCTCCGTGCCAGACGATGAAGTAATGCGGAAAGACCAGCGCCGCCAGGCCGATCACGGCCCACCAGGCTTGATTGTGTTTCCAGGCCCGGGTCAAGACCGCGAGCAGCGTAATTCCCAAAAGCGCGGGGAATAAGAGCAGGAGCAGCCGGCGGGGGAAAAGGACCGCCTCGAGCCGGGCCGGCAGGAGCGGGGAAAAACTTCTGGAGAACAGAGAAGGCTGGATATCCTCCATGCCGATGAGGGCGTTGAATTCGGCGAGAGGGACCCTTACGCTCTCGATGGGATCAGATAAGAGCCATTCGACATAGCAGGCTTTTCCGGCCCGGTGCAGCCAGACGCGGTAGCCCTCCAGCGCAGGGTCCTCGTAAAAGGCGCGCTCCAGACTGTTCGCATACCCTCCGGAAAGCTGCATGAGGGCGGGCGACACGGGCATCCCGCAGGCGGCAAAAAACTCGACCGCCCGCTCGTCGGGAAGGATCCTGCGGCCCAGGACATTCTGAAAGGGGAAGATCCACCGGCCCCCGAGGTCGGCAGTTAGATTACTCAGAAAGAACATCAGAAGGAACGCCAACGAGAGCGGCAGGAATCTCCGGTCCGCGGCGCGCAGGGCGACCAGCAGGAGCAGGAAGAGCGCAACCATCAAGACGACCCAGGCATTGGTATCGCGGCAGAAGGCCCAGAGAAACGCGACCGCGAAGAGAAAGAGGGCTTTTCGCCAGTGCCAGCCCCTCAGGAGCCACAACCAGCCCGCAAGGAACAGCGCCATTAGCGAGAGCGAGAGCGACTCGGTCAGCAGGACCGAGTCCCAGGCAATAATATACCGGTGCAGGCTGAAGAGCAGTACGAAGCCGAAGGCTGCCAGCCTGAGGAAAAGACTGTGCAGGGATAATGCCACCGAGAAGGCCAGGACGCTCCAGCTCACGATGGAGAAAAGGCCCTGCGCCCAGGCAACCCTTTGGCCGTCCTGGCCGAATACTTTCAACACCAGGGGGAAGATGAAGGGCCGGGCGGCGGCCAGAAATCTGCTATCCAGTATGGCCTCCCTCGAAATCCGCATATATGCAGTGGTGTCGGCTGTCGTCTTCACTCTTTGGGCGGCCTGTGCAAGATTGAATACGCGCATCCCGGCGTACCCGATCAGGATAGACAGCACAAGGACAAGGTAGACGCGCTTTGTCGCTGCGATCTTTGAGAAGGAACTGAACTCACGATTCATCTGTGGTGGATTTCGACTTAAGGAACGCTCTCTTAAAGCGCCATCGCGCGGCCTTCGGGTTTATTGCCCACACGGGTTCGATACTTCCGAGAACTCGTACAGATTCGGCACGGGCGAGAAGTAACTGACGTCCGGGAGCATATCATATTTCCCGCCGAAGTAGGCATCGAAGATGACACGAAAGGTATTGACCGGCGAGATGCTCGGATACAGCAGATCGTCCTTGCCGGGCAAGTGATAGGCATTCAGGATGCGGAACTGCCTTTGCCTCGGCTGGAGCCAGGGGCCGTGATCGCCCTGCAGGATGATGATCGGCGGCGTATCGGATTCGGCGATGAGTGTGTCGACCGCTTCCAGTAATTTTCGGTTGAGGAATGTCAACTGATTCTGATATCCCTCTGCGTAGGGACCAGGCGGATACAGCCGCCTTTCATTCCAGAAATCGGCGGGGTGCGTATGCTCGCCGTTCGGACCGAACACGAAGGGCGGATGAGGCGATATGACGTGGACGTAGGCAAACGTCGGCTCGGGCATGCGGGCAATATCGTCGATCCGGTCGAAGACCAGCAGTGTCCGGTCCCGGAAGTTCTGGCCCGTGATCGCGTCGAGGTCCACCCAGCCCAGGTCCGACGCGTGGAGCGCCAGCGTCGTCTGCATGAAGAGGGTTTCGAATTCGGTCAGGCCTGCCGAGAAGGGCGGCGGCGTATAGAACACGTCGGCGTCCTCCCACTCGCTCCAGGCAAAGCCGGTCGCAAAGGCAACCGTCTTATACCCCATGCTCTCGAAGTTATAACGGGCGGCGCTGTGCTTGAGCGAATCCCACAGCACGCGGCGGCGGGTACTCTCGGGCACGAAGGCGGGGTCCAGCCCCTGCAGGTAGGACATGTTCAATGTGGAGGCGACAGAAATATCCGTGCGCACATAATTGCTCTGGCTGCACGCCGCCACATACAAGCCGCGCTCGCGCAGGCCGTCCAGGAACTCGCTGTTATCGTATTCATAGGCCTGCTCCAGCACGTCGTGCCGGGCATACGAATCCAGGACGAAGTAATACACGTCGGGCGGATCGGGCGGGCGGACCAGTTCCTGGACCGGGGCATCCTCCGCGCCCAGGGAGTGGACGCGGCTCTCCTCACCTCCCTGGAGGACCTGGACCAGGGAAACGACGGCAAGCCCGAGGGCGAGCGCGTTCAGCGTCGGCGCAGAATCGACGAAGCGGATGCCCGGCCGCGTCGCCCACCAGAGAAAGACGATCGCGAGCACGAGCCAGGCCCCCAGGAGGGGCCACATGAAAGCGGCCTCCGGGAATTCTTCGGTCAGGAAGATATCCAGGTGCCCGTAGGAAAAAAATAAGGCCAGCCAGAGCGTGGCCAGGAACGCGGCGCGGTAGACATTCCGCAGGATCAGGGAGAGCAGTCCGAACAGCAGGCCTGCAAACAGGAGACTGGCCAGCGCCGGCCGCATCCCCACTTCCGCCTTGACCTGCCCGATGTTCTCCGCCATTAAGGCCAGGACCGGATACAGGCTGAAGACCAACGGATACCAGGGAGGGGCGAACCACCTCCCCAGAGCGTTCAGGATCCCGCGGCCTTTCAGCCCGGGTCTCTTCTTCGGCACCGACGGGGTTTTGTTCGATTCAACGATCATTGGCTGGGCAATCGTTCCGGACTTCCCGGAAGTCATATGGCGTCTCGAGGTCGGAGACGTAGCTGCGATCCGGGAGGGATGGCAGTGAGGCGCCGAAATAGGTGTTGAAGATCAGGCGGAAGTGATTGACAGGGGTCATGGCGGGATGCAGCTCGGGCTGCGGCGCGGGGAAGTAAGACGCGTTCAGGATGCCGAGCTGTTTCTCGGTCTCGACAAAGCGCGGCCCGTGATCCCCCTGCAGCAGGATGACAGGCGGCCGGGCGGAGTTTTCCAGGATGGCCCGGAAGACCTGCGGCAGGCGCATGTTTAGGAAAGCCAGCTGGTTGCGGTAGCCGATCTTGTACTCCTCCTTGATATAGTAATCCTCCCCGTTCTCATAGTGCGGCGGGACGACTTCGAACTCGCCCTCCGGTCCCACCACAAACGGAGGGTGCGGGATAGTCAGGTGGGCGAAGACAAACTTCGGCCCGGGGAGGTGCGGCACGTTCTCCAATTCGTCGAGGACATACAGCGAGAGCTCGTGCTTCCGCCGGTCCGAGGTCAGCAAATACGGGTCGAGGTAGCCCCGCTCGGAAAAGACTGCCGGGAGGGAGTTGCGCAGCAGCAAATCCTCGAAGCTGTTGATCTTCGCGGAGCGGAGCGTGTAAAAATAATCGGCGTCCTCCCACTCTGTCCACTCGTAGCCGGTCTCGAAGGCGACGACCCTGTAGCCGTGCTCCCGGAGGACTGCCTCGACCGCGCTGTTCTGGATCAGGTGCCACATCAGGCCGGTGTCCTTGTTCTCGGGCGTAAACTTCTCGCTCAGGTCACGCAGATAGTTTACGTTCAGCGCCGAAGAGAGGGAGAAGGCAGTGCTGTGATACTTGCTCTGGCTGCAGGAGGCCACGTAAAAGCCCATCTCCTCCAATTGTTCCAGGAAGAGGCCGTCGTCATAGCCGAATTCTTCCACGAGCACGTCGTTGCGCCCGTACATGTCCAGGATGATGAAATAAATGTCCGGGAGAGCCTCCGCCGGACGGGACGGGACGGGGATCTCCGGCGCGACGACCCGGGCCGCCCTCGAGCTGTTGTACTGGTGGGCGAGCAATTGGTAGAGGGGGAAGACGAGCAGCACAACGCTCATCGTACCCAGGACGGGGACCAGCCCCGCCTGCCAGGAGCCTTTCAGGGTTAGCCAGGCCAGCCCCAGGAAGAGGACCAGCCAGGCGGCGATGAAGTAGGTGTGCCGCCCGACGACCCTGCCGCCCATTTCGAGCCCGCGGATGGTCCCGAAGGCATGCCCGTAGAAGAAGAACGCGGCCAGCCCCAAAACAGTCAGGATGCCGGCCTTGTTCCAGTCGCGGAACACAAGGTACAGCATCAGGAGAGAAACAAAAGAAATCAACACGCTCAGGATGAGCGCACGATACGCGACGCCGTACTCGATTTCACCGATATTATGAGCCAATAGAGATAGAGCCGGATAAATTGCGAAGAGAATCGCATACCAGGGGAACGCCCGGAGCCTGCTTTTCAAGTCTTATACCTCTCTCGGCCGGGTCAGAAGATAATTGCAGATCTCGAAGTCCAGCTCTTCGTCGATGTCCCAGGCTTCGTCTGCATCGATCTCGAACATCATCGGCTTTTCGCCGATCCGGTGATGCCGCTTGATGAGGTTTTCACGGGTAAAGATGTAAAGACAGGAGTTCTCCTCATAGACGGGCGGCAGGTCCTGGGTCTGGAGGAGGATCGCCGGGTC
>DASTFG010000038.1:0-3222 GCA_035708785.1 Anaerolineales bacterium | reverse complement strand
CTTGTCCCCTCTTGATCCGTCAGCCATTCGGGATGCCATTGCACGGCAAGGCCAAAAGGATGGTCAGGAAGTTCAACTGCTTCGGCCAATCCATCGGGCGCGTGGCCCGCGACGCGCAGCGAAGGTGCGATGTCCTTGAGGCCCTGGTGGTGGAGGCTGTTAACTCTGATGATCGGCTCGCTGTAGATCTCGGCGGTGTGTGTCCCTTCTTCGATTTTGACCTCATGCACAAGCACGGTCCGCATGTTGCCGGGATAGGAATGGTCCAGGGCGTTGGGGAGCTGGTCGGGGATGTGGGTGTAAAGCGTGCCGCCCAGGCCGACGTTGAGAATCTGGCAGCCGCGGCAAATGCCAAGGAACGGTTTGCCATCCGAGGCAGCGGCGCGGATCATCTGCAACTCGATGGAATCGCGCTGCGGATCCACATCGTCGATGCGCGGATGAGGGTCGCCCGGAGAATGCTCAAGACCAATGTCCCCGCCGCCCGAGAACAGGATCCCGTCCAGACGAGCGTAGAGGGCCTCCCACCCGTTTTCGGCGATCAGGGATGGGATCAGAACGGGAACACCTCCGGCCTGCATCACCGCGTTGATATAGGACTGCATGAGGGCGACTGTCGGCTGGCCGTGGACGGTCGCGGATTGATAGGTAGTAATGCCGATGATCGGAGCCATCTGCTGATTGTAAAACAAAAAGACCCTGAAGGCTTTGAAATCTTCAGGGCCTGATCAACTTCTTAGTCAAACTTCTGCTTGAGGCGGGCCGATTTACCCGTGCGCTCGCGCATGAAGTAGAGCTGGGCGCGGCGGACGACACTGTGGCGCTCGACCACGACCTTGTCGATGCGCGGGGAGCGGAGCAGGAACGTGCGCTCCACGCCGATGCCGTTGGAGGCCACGCGGCGGACGGTAATGGAGTGATCGTTGCCGCCCTTGCGCATGCGGATCACGGTGCCCTTGAACTCCTGGATGCGCTCACGGTCACCTTCCTTGATCTTCACGTGCACGCTGACGTTATCGCCAGACTTCACAACGGGTATTTTTTCGTTTTTCTTGGCTTCGAGAGCCTTAATAACATCTGCCATCGTCTTACTTCCTTAAATTAGATTGTTCTCTGCTTTTGCGCGACGGCGGATTATAGCACGCATTCTCAGGTTATACAAGGCGAATTTGCGAGACGGAGTCCGAAGTCTTAGCGGAGCACCCCGGTGGGGCCTGACTTCGGCACCTCAAAGACACCCAGAGTATAGAGAATTTGGCTCCGAGAACCTAATATCTCCGTATCGCCAGGACAGCGTTATGGCCACCGAAGCCAAACGCGTTGCTGATGGCCAGGTTGATCTTTTTCTCGCGCGCCTGGTTCGGGATGTAATCCAGGTCACACTCCGGGTCGCGCGTCTCGTAATGAACCGTCGGTGGGAGGATTCCCTCGCGCACGGCCTGAACGCAGAAGATGACCTCCAGGGCGCCCGTCGCGCCCATCATATGCCCGGTCATGGATTTTGTCGACGAGATGGGAATCTCGTACGCCCGTTCGCCGAATGCGGCCTTGACAGCGCGCGTCTCGGATTGATCGTTCAACGGTGTGCCGGTACCGTGGGCGTTGATGTAGCCAAGCTCGTCCACATTCGCCCGGGCAGAATCCAGCGCCATGCGCATCGCGGCCGCGCCGCCTGTACCTTCCTCATGCGGCGCCGTCACGTGGAACGCGTCCGCGGTGGCACCATAGCCTGCCAGCTCCGCAAGGATGTTCGCGCCGCGCGCTTCTGCATGAGATTCCGTCTCGAGCACGAGCACCGCCGCGCCCTCCCCCATGACCAGACCATCGCGGTTCTTATCGAAGGGTTGAGGGGTCATCGAGTAATCGTGGTTGCGTCGTGACATCGCCCCCACCCGGTCGAAGGCGGCCACACCAACGGAGCAGATCGTCATCTCCGCCGCGCCGGCGAGCGCGGCATCGATCATCCCCGCCTTCAGCATCAGGAACGCGGTCCCAATCCCATCCGAGCCGGAGGCACAGGCCGAAGCGACAGAAAAACAGGGGCCCTTGATCTGATGATCGATCGCGATCATGCCTGCCGCGCCGTTCGGCATCAGCATCGGGATCAAGAACGGGCTGACACGCCGCGGCCCCTCGGTGCGGTTCGTGATGACCGCCTCCTGCAGGGACTTGATCCCGCCGATCGCCGAAGAAACGAGCACCCCGATCCGGCCCGTGTTGGCTTCTGTGATCTCCAGACCCGAACTCGCCAGCGCCTCCTTAGCAGCAGCCACGCCCAGCTGCTCGAAGCGGTCACGCCGGCGCGCTTCTTTGGCGTCCATATATTTGTCGGGCTCGAAGTTCTTTACCTCGGCCGCAAAATGCACATTCAACGCGGACGGATCGAACAAGGTAATCGGCCCCACCCCCGATACACCATTGACGACATTTCGCCAGCTTTCTTCCACCGTTAAGCCAAGCGGATTGACCGTGCCCATGCCTGTGATCACAACTCGTTCCATTGATTCCTCACATACAGAATCAGTACTTCACGAAAGTCGAAGAATACCCGAAAACAGGGGTGCGGGCGCATCCTGAGCGTAGTCGAAGGATCGCACCCCTGTTTTCGGGCTTCTCCCAATTTTTCCGTGATCTACTGAGAATATCATAATTGCTGTACATAGAACCCCAAATACGCATGCGCGTGACGTTCAGCGGCGGGGACGACGCTTCCTGCTCGTGCAGGAACGCCTCCAGCTCGAGGCGCTGCCTTGCTTTATCTATTCCCCGGCCTTCGGGATGTACTCGCCCTCTACCCAGAACTCGCCATCCGGGCTGACCTCTTTCTTCCAGATCGGAACGATCTCCTTCAAACGGTCGATGCCGTAGCGCGCGGCTTCGAAGACTCCCGTATCGCGATGCGCGGCCGTACAGGCAATCAGAACTGTCGGAGTCTTTGGATAGAGCCGACCGATGCGCTGGACGATGGCGATTCCCTCAATTGTCGGCCACTGCGCCCGGATCTCGTCCGCAACCTGCTTCATTTTGGCTTCTGCCATGGGGACATAAGCCTCATATTCTAGATACTCGGTTGCATGTGCCTCGCCGCGGCTAGTCTCGCCGCGCACCATGCCCGTAAAGATCGCGGCAGCGCCCGTGCTGGTCAGGGTGATCCTGGCCAGCAGGTCGTTTAGATCAAGTTCGTCTTCGGTAATGGAAAAGATGGTTGGAAAGGTCATCCTC
>DASTFG010000037.1:0-14642 GCA_035708785.1 Anaerolineales bacterium | reverse complement strand
GTGGGAATGACCGATGAGAATGCAGCCGGCACCGGCACCGTCATGCGCACCGACACACTGCGCAAATACGCCTCCGAGGCGGGGTTCCGGGATGTGGAAATCCTGCCGATCGAGCACTTCTTCTTCCGGTTTTACAGGCTGAGGCCGTGAGCCACACATGCCCCGGACGCACACCCCCTGGCGCTGGTCCACTATCGTGCCCGGAGCGTAGCGGAGTGGGAGGGCAAGTGTGTCCTGGCCCCTAAGGGCGGTGCCAGGAGTGCCGGAGAGTGCAGGTGTTGCTTCGCAGCCCGCCTTACGAATTTTTTCCAGGTTCTCGTCTTATCCCGTAACTGGCCGTGGTACCAGCGGCTGTTCTGCCTCTTTCTGCATTCCTAAATGCGGTCCGGCCCTGGCAACGAGCACCGCCGTCGACACAAATGCGACAGCGATGAAGAGAATGTAATAGCGTGTCCAATCCTCGCCGGTGAAGAGCTGGCGCGTCACCATCCCGGTGATGTTCGATGTGAAATGGAAGAGGAAGGCGATCAGGGCGCTTCCGTTTGTGCGGTTATACAACCAAGAAATTATGAACTGCATGGCAAAGCTTAGAAAGACCATGTCATACCAGGGGATGGCGCCGGAAACCACGAGAGGCAGGTGCCATATCCCGCGCAAGGTGGCGAGGATGGTACTGGCAAGCAGGGGACGGCCCGCAAATCTCCCCTGGAGTTTCGGCAATGCATACCCGGTCCAACCGGGTTCCTCCCATTGACCGCCGAAGAAAACGAGCATGAGCGCACTCAGAGCTATATTCGACAACTCCAGGGGCTGATAGGTCGTACCTACCCACACATGGATCACTCCTCCGCCCAGCTGAAAGACGATCATGATGGCAGGAGCGACCAGATACCAGATCCAGTTCACACGCCAGTTCGTGATCCGCTTCCACCAGGCTGATATTCCGGCGCGGCCTTCGGTCAGCGCGATCAGGATCAGAGCGGCGAGGGCTGGTCCATGGGGCAGGATACCTGCCTGTGCCTGTGGGACGAGGACCGAGGACCAGCTGAGCAAATAGGTGAGTGGGAAGAAGAGCACAATGGCATAACGTTTCAGGAAATCATGCAGGGTATTCATGTGAGTCTCCTTTTGACTAAGTGCCTGCATAATATTCCTTTCATCGAATGCCGGGATGTGCCGGGAGACCTGATTTGGGTGGGACTGCAGACGGGTTGCCGGGTGACTACTCTTTCCTCCTCAATCCTTTCGGACAATCCCCTCGCGCCAGGCGTAGACGGCCGCCTGGGTCCGGTCTGCAAGGTGCAGCTTGCTCAGGATGTTGCTCACATGCCCCTTGACCGTCTTCTCGCTCAGGAACAGTTTTGCCGCCATCTCGGCATTCGACATGCCGTCCGCGATCAGCTTCAGGACTTCCAGCTCGCGCTCGCTCAATTCGGTAAATGGATTTAAGGCGTCTTCACGTCTGCCCTGCAATTCTTTGATCACGCGGGCTGCCACGCGCGGGTGAAGAACCGCTTCACCCAGCGCGGCTTTTCGCACCGCAGAAGCTAATTCTTCTGCGCTGATATCCTTCAAAACATAGGATAAGGCTCCGGCCTTCAGAGCGGGAAAGATATGTTCATCCTCATGATAAGAAGTTAACACCACCACCCGGGAACGCGGGCTGACCTGTTTGACGCGCCGGGTCGCTTCCACACCGTCCATGTTGGGCATGATGAGATCCATCAGGATCACATCTGGCACATGCTGCTCGGCCAGTTTTATGGCCTCTTCTCCAGACCCCGCCTCCCCTACAACCATGATGTCCGGTTGTGTGACCAGGAATGCGCGCACACCTTCACGTACCATGGAGTGATCGTCCACCAGCAAGACCGAAATTGCCTCAGCCATCATGACCTCCTTATGGTCGCAGTGACAGTGGTCCCTTGCGTCTGGAGGCTGGATGTTTCCAGCCGTCCATGGACCGCTGCGAGCCGCTCGTTCATCGAATCCAGACCAATGCCTTTCGCGATTCGCTTCGGGTCATATCCAATGCCATTGTCTTCGATCGTCAAAGTCACATGATCATTTTCAGATTTTAATGTGACCCAGACCTTGTTTGCCTGGCTATGCCGCGCGACGTTCGAGAGCGCCTCCTGCAAGACCCGGAACAATGCTTGCTCGCTATCCAGGCTCACGGACACATCGCCAATATTCAGTTCGGTCTCTATGTTGTTCTGGCGCATCCAATCGTTCACATGTACTTTGATCGCTTCAGTCAATGACTTGTGTTCCAGTACCGGCGGGCGTAACTGGTAGATCAGTGTGGTCAGCTCGGCGCCTGCCTGCTGTGCCAGTTTTTCTGCCTGCGCGACAGAGGCGTAGGCTTTATCGCCCTCCTTTAGAAAGGCGCGCGCTGCGCTCAACTGCATGGAGATGGCAAATACCTGCTGCTTCACCGAGTCATGCAGATCGCGGGCCAGGCGGTTGCGCTCTTCCACCACCGCCAGCTCCTGTAGCTTTCGTTGCGTGGACTGAAGTTCCTCTACCAGGCGCTCATTGCGATCCCGCGCCCGTTCCAATTGCTGGATGGTGAAACCAAAGAAACCGGAAACAACAAAGGTAATCGAATAAAAGACAACGGCGTAGAGACCCTCTGTCCCGCGCGTCGCCAGCGTGATCAGACTAACGATCCCGAAGCAGACCGCGATCCACAGCACGGCAACCCTGGCCGTGGAAACGACCGCAATGTGAATACACAAAATCAGGAACAGGAAGTTGAAGGCATCCGCGTTGTTCGACCCCAGCAGAAACAGGAGACCCAGGATGAGGGCCTGGGCGCCGAAGTAAAGGCTCGAGTACCCTTCATAGCGGCCGGACCGAAAAGCAAAACGGTAGAGAACGCCAAAGAGAATGACCAGCGCCAGCGCGAGCAGTTGTGACCGCAGGCTGGGCAGGCCGCTGATGCCCAGCAGCGACATCGCGGCCATGCTCACATAGGTTGCGATATCCAAAAAATGGGGAATGCGGACGTGATCGACCGGGTCACTGCGCATATTTCATTTTACTCCGTTCTCCGGTTCAATACTTGTTGATCATACACCGCATCCAGTACCTCCAAAATCCCATCTATGCAGACCTGCGCGTGGTTCTGACGATACACCAGGGAGAAGTGGGTTGCTCCTTCGACCTCGCGATGGCTTCCGTTGGACGACAGCGCAGCCATTTCGCTGTTCGCCTGCCTCCAGACCCGGTGCGTTGCGTTATCCGGCTCGGTGGAGCTCAGAATCAGAAGCGGGATCTCGCCCAGGGTCACGACCTGGCGTTCCTCCTCAAAAACAGTGGAGAGAACATCGATCTGATCGTTGAGGCTTTGCCAGTAGCGGGTTGTGGCAGGAAAGGAAGCGCTGGCCAACCGCGCTTCTTCGGGCAGGTCAAAGGTGGGGTTCTCCAGCATTGGCTGTAATACGCGCACGAGTCCAAAGGGAGCCAGCCAGCCCGCCGCGCGGATCATTCCGTTCTCCGACTCGAATTCGGCCCGGGCTTCTGCCGGGTAGCGCGGATCGTCATAAAGGACACCCGGATCGATCAGCACCAGCCCTGCTACTTCATGCGGATATTTCGCCGCGAAGACGCGATCGACGCGAGCGCCGTAGGAGTGACCCACGAGAATATAAGGGCCCAGCTCGTTCACGCCTCTCAGGAGAGCATGCAATTCCCGCACCTGCTGCTCGAGCGTACGCGGCGCGGGGTTGTAGTCGCTCCAGCCATAGCCTGCCCGGTCGTAGGCACACACCCGGGTATGCGCCGCCAATCTGGGCTGGATCAGGCTCCAGTCCACAGAGGAACCGCCTCCCGCGTGGTCGAGGACGATCGTTGGGCTGCCTGCGCCCATACAGTGGATATGCATTTTGTGCCCTTCGACGTTCACCAGAACGCCTGGAGGTGGATAGTCCCGCTGGTCCGCTTCCGTGGCGGCGGTCTGGTAGATCATGCCCGTGAGCGTCAGCACGACGAGGAGGATGGATAACCGTATCAAAGCACGTTTGAGCCAATCCAATATTTTTTGAGCGAATGTTCTGGTTTGCATTTGATATCCTTACAGGTGACAATCACTCAGTGACCGTCACCGGGACTTCTCAGGAAACGGATGGAACGATCGGACCCGGAACAGGCGAAGCTGAAGCCTGCGTTTGCATGGATTCGGTTCGGGACAACCGTTCCGGTCCCGCGATGACGATAATCACCGCCATGACGAGAACCCCGAGCATAACCGTAATAATGAATGCGCCGTTGTTGCCATTTGCTGCAGTCGTTGCAGTGGGCAGAAAGACGCCGGCGGTATTCCACATGGCATGACCAAGAGTGACCAGCAGCAGGCTGCCCTTTGTGTTGTTATACATCCACGCCAGGAACACCGACTTTGCCAGGGTATCCAGGATGTACCATGCAAACGTGACGGTGTTCCAATGCGGCAGGAATTTTGGCAGGTGCCAGAAGGCCCAGACAATGCCAAGGAGGAGCGCCGAGGTCAGCGCGCTGTGTCTTGCCTGCAGGCGCGGCAGGACATACCCGCGCCAGCCAATCTCCTCTCCGTTGGCCAGTGCATCGACCAGAAAAAATGGGATGACGAAAAACCACAGGTTGGCCGAGGAACCGAAAATGCGATATGCATAGGCTGTACTGAAATCGATGGGTGTCTGAGTCAGCGCGGCGTTCAGTAGAACGCCCATCACGGTCAGGGAGGGCATGATCAGCAGCGCGAGATACCACTTCCAGCCCACGCGCCAGAGCAGGAAACGTTTTAGCAACGCCACGACGCCCTCTTTGCCCAGGGTCAGTCCCGTCATGAGCAGCGAGGCGTAGATAAACCCGTAGCCCAGTGTAAGGTAAATCATGAAGGGGACTTTGAACGGCAATATGCCGGAATTCGCCAGGTCGATCGGCCAGGTCAGTGCGAACATCAAAACGATGCCGATCACCAGCGAATGCCTCTTGAGAAATCCTGTAGCTTTTTTCATGAGAAACTCCTTTCGATCATTGCGTACCTACAGGATATGCGATTGACCGGTTTAAGGGATGCGACCAGAGACCGTTTTCCGGTGCGACCTGAGGCGGTTCGTTATTCATGGGAAGTATTCCGCTATAATCTACCCACAGCCTCGAAGAGGCTGATGTTTTTGCAGGTCGAGGAGAAGAAGATGGAAAACTACATTTGCGTCACATGCGGTGTTCAATACGAGGCCACCGAGGCACCGCCCGAGCACTGCCTGATCTGCGAGGATGATCGACAATACATCGGGCACAAAGGCCAGCGCTGGACGACACTTCCCGAGATGCGGGAAAGCTATCACAACCGGGTGGAGGACGTCGACCCGGACCTGACGGGGATCGGAACGGAGCCGGGGTTCGCCATCGGGCCGCGGGCGCTGCTGGTCAGGACCCCGAGCGGGAACGTGCTCTGGGACTGCGTCAGCCTGCTGGACGACGCGACCGTGGAGGCCGTTCGTGCGCGTGGCGGGATCGCCGCCATCGCCGTCTCGCACCCGCACCTGGTCGGGTCGCTGGTGGAGTGGAGCCGCGCCTTCGACGACGCGCCGATCTACTGGCACGCCGATAACCGCGAGTGGGTCATGCGGCCGAGTCCTGCCTATGTGTTCTGGGAAGGGGAGACACTGCCTATCCTGGATGGGCTGACGCTCATCCGTTGTGGTGGGCATTTCCCCGGCTCGGATGTTCTGCACTGGCAGCAGGGCGCCGAGGGCCGCGGCGCACTCCTGGCAGCCGATACCATCATGGTCGTGCAGGACAGGCGTTATGTCAGCTTTATGTACAGCTATCCCAACCTGATCCCCCTGAACGCGCCGGCCGTCGAGCGCATCGTCCACGCGGTCGAGCCCTTCGACTTCGACCGGATCTACGGCGGCTGGTGGGACTCTGTCCTCCAGGCCGGCGCCAAAGCCGCCGTGAAACGCTCCGCCGAGAGATATATCCGGGCGATTAGTCCGTGATGTGTAGAGGCTTCTTCCCTTGATCGAACAAAAAAAGAGCAGCGGTGTTCTTTTGGCTGGTATAAGTCTGTGCGATAATGGGGACATATTGAATGCAAGTATCCTCAATAACGGCTGTTACTCCAGGAGGCGCCTATGACCAAGCGTTCGATCCCGGCAGATGAGGTCCGTTTCTATAGCGGGAGCTCGAACCGGCCGCTGGCTGCCCGCATCGCGGCAGAGCTTGGTGTACCATTGGAGGAGACCCGGATCAAGCGTTTCAGCAACGACAACCTGTACATTCAGCTCGGGGCCAGTGTGCGCCAGCGGACCGTATATATCGTCCAGTCACTTTCGCAGCCGGTCAACGATCATCTTGTAGAGCTTCTGATGATGCTCGATATCGCGCGTGATGCGGCCGCGTCCGAGCTGCATGCCATTGTCCCGTATTACTCATTTGCCCGCTCGGATAAAAAGGACGCACCGCGCATTTCCATCACCGCCCGCCTGGTTGCGGACCTGCTCAAGACGGCCGGCGCTACGCACTTTATGGGGATGGTGTTCCACTCCCCGCAGGTGCACGGTTTCTTTCGCATCCCGGCCGACCCTCTCACCAGCCGTCCCGTCTTTGCGAAGTACCTCTCGCAACGCGACCTGACAGGCTCCATTATCGTCTCCCCGGATATGGGGATGGCAAAATCCGCGGCGCGCTTCGCCCGGAGTCTGGCGCTTCCGATCGCCGCCGGGAACAAGGAGCGTCTCTCGGACACGGAAGTGCGGATCAGCGGACTGGTCGGGGATCAAGTCAAAGGACACAGGTGTGCAATCATCTACGATGACGAGATCGCCACGGGTGGCTCCGTGGTCGGATTGAGCCGCCTGTTGCTCGAGATCGGGATTGAAGAGATCCTGGTCGTGTGCACACATGGCGCCTTCACGCGCGGTGGGCTGGAGAGGCTGGCCGCCGTTCCTCAGATCAGTGAGATCATCACCACCGATACTGTGTACATACCGGAAGAAAGACGCCATCCCAAACTGACAATACTATCCGTCGCACCGATCTTTGCAGATGCGATTCTCCGCAACTTCAATCGTCAGTCGATTGGAGATCTATTTATTTATGGGGATGCTCAGTCAGAGGACAATTGAGTCGAATTCAGATGCGAAAAGTCAAAGGATAATCAAATGGAATCGATTCTGCTCATCATTTTGATCGGTCTGGCAGGCGGCGTGGCGGTAGGGCTGCAAAGCACAATGGCAAGCATGATCAGCCAGCGGCTTGGTCTTCTCGAGAGCGTATTCATCATACACCTGGGCGGCGCGCTCTTCGTCCTGGTCCCGCTGCTAATCTATAGGGGTGGAAAACTGGCGCAGTGGCAAAGCCTGCCCTGGTATACGCTCGCCGCAGGCATTTTTGGTTTGATCGTGATCGGCGCGATCAGTTATATGATCCCGCGCGTGGGAGTCGCAGCCGCGGTGACAACGGTTATCGTGGGCCAGCTCTTCATTAGCATGATCCTCGACCACTTCGGCTTGCTGGGCGCAGCAGAAAAATCATTGGATGTGACCAGAGTGATCGGCCTGGTTGTCGTTTTGGCAGGCGTCTGGCTGATGGTAAAGTAACCCTCCCTACAATTCTTCAGTCCCGCTTCACGATCACTTCATGGATCAGGTGTGCGTAGCGGTTTTGCAGCCGGATGAAATGGCTCTGGATCGCATCCGCCTCGGCGCCTTCCGCCGCGGGGAAGTTCCCGCGCTCCACCCCTTCGCGGGCGATCTCGCGGCATACGGCTTCGGTGATCAATTCGGCGAGCAGGACCTGTCCCTTATGGGTAGTATCGAGACGATTATTTTTGTCCAGATAGATTTTGACCGAAGGCGCGGCAGTTGCCACCACAATACTGGAATTTACCCGGTCGAAATAGACCCGCTGGCGTGGGTCGGTCCGGTCGTCGAAGCGGATGTCTGTGAACAGGCCTGTGTGCCTCCTCAAGGGCATGGCTTCGACCGTTTCTTTCTTTGATCTCACCTGCACAAGCGCCAGAGCCTTATGGCCGTTCAAGTACGCCGTAATGATCCCGACGCTGCCCACCTGGCGGCCTTCCACTTTGATCCGCGCCTCCCCAATGACGGGAGCATCCTGCCGTGGTTCGATCACCACCTCAGGTGTGAGTACGACGACTTCCGCGGTGTCAGAAAACACCGTCACGAGGGCACCGGCCTGGGCTTTATCGGGCAGTCCCGCGCGCAGGGTCAGTGTCACAGCCTGTCCGGTCTGTACGAAGACGCGGTCCGGCGCAAAACCGATCCCTGAGGGAGGCAGATCACTTTTCTCGAGCCGGCTTCTGTCTCCCCTATCTCTACGGACCCCCAGTTCAGACGAAGCGATGGTGTTCAGCTCTTCAAGCGCCTCATCGAGTTTCCTGCGCAAGTGCGTATCCAGCTTTGCCTCTTCATCGTACAGGGCATGCTCGCGTTCCGCCTGAACAAGCGGTTCGATTCTGTCTTCGACCGCAGTTTTTAGCGCCTTTGCAAATGGATGCGCCCAGTTGATCCCATCCCGCGTCGCGGTCAGCACCGGTTCGTCATTCTTCAGCAGCTCATGCAGATAATCACACTGAACCGAGCCGTAGAAATAGGCCGCGTACGGGTCGCTCTCGAACTTGAGCATGGTAAGCGAAACCACCGTCGATTTGCTGATGACCAGCAGCCCGCCATCTGCATAATCGCCCTCCTCCCCTCTGGTGGAAAGCTGAATGTTCGACCGGAACACTTCCAGGTGGGCTGTTGCGGGAAATCCTTCTATATGGATTTGCTCATCGAGAACCTTTTCTCCCTGGGGCGGCTTATAAGTAAGCTCGTATTCATATCTGACCTTGTTGGTAGCAGTTAGATTTCGCAGGAGGATGCGCCGCCAGGGATTGCTCATAATGGGCCGGAGCTCGAAATGTCTCTGCAGGTAGCTCCGGAGATTGTCAAACTGAGGCATTTTGACATCCCGGCGCGAGACGATGATCTCGACTTCTGTGCCATTCCCTTCGGGAATCCCGTGCCTTGTCCTGAGCTCGGCCGTCGCAGGTACCGGGGATTCCAGCTCGAACGTCGGCACTCCGCGTTTCAGCAGCAGAGAGCTGCTGTAGAACGAGTCTTCTCGAAAGGAGCGCACGTAACCATGCCCCAATCCGAAGATGGCGTCCTTGAGCCCGCGCCCCCAGATGCCCCGGACATACTTATCCTCTTTCAGGCCGCTGGTGGCCTCGCCATAGGTGCCAACCACCCGATCCATGCGGACGTCGGTCATTCCCTCCGCGTAGTCACGTACCCGGATCACGGAATTCCTATGCTTTCTCTGGATCTCGAGGATGATCTCGCCCCTGACAGGCTTACCGGCCTGCTCCAGCCGTGAATAGCTGTCGTTGCTGTTGGTGATGATCTCTACAAGCGCACGCAGAACATCTTTTCGGATTGCCTGGTCCGCCTGCTGGAGGGCCACCCGATCGGCGTACTGTAGTTTTCGACTGCTAACCATTTCTACTTTAAATCTTACTCTATTTCAGGAGGATCATAATCCCTGGCTGGTACTCTCCTGCCTGTATGCCACGGCTGAATAGAATTCGCGCAGAAATCTGGATGGTACCGTCGCCAGCAGGCGCGGCTCGCTGAACCCCGCGCGCCCGGCCAGGCTGGAGAAGCTATCGAAGGACACGGGATAGGGCACCCATGGATTCCCTGAATCTACGTTATATTCGACGAGCAGGATAGCACCGTTGAGTTTCAAGAAGGTTCGTATGTGGCGCAGTACCCGGATCTTATCCCTGAAATAATGCAGTGAATTGGCCAGCACAATGCCGTCGAGGGGAGGCAGGGAGAGCGCGCCTGTGAAGTCGGCACGGATGACGTGCAGGTTCTGCGAAGTCCCGAAGCTTTCGCGGTGAGCCCTTTCCAATTTGCCCAGGCCGCCCCGGTCCTTATCGACCGCGTAAATCTCGGCATTCAGCCCGACCAGCTCGCTCAAGGCCAGCGTGAACGCGCCCGATCCCGCGCCGAAGTCCGCCCATACGCCTCCACGCGGGAGGTCGGCCGGTCTAAGCAGATTAACATGGTCCTGATGGTCCATAAAGTACCTGGAAGGATTCTATCAGCAGATGGGAAAGTAGGCGGCCCCGAAATTGCAATCGCTGATTTCGTATAGCATCAGCTATACTTCAGACAGGAGCCCTGGACGAAACCGCATGGATTCGCTTGCGTATTTACGTTTACAGATGGGTCTCGAAGGAATCGGTCTTGCCGGAGAGCACACCATAAAACAAGTAACACGTGTTACTAGCGAAGAGCTGCCGCTGATGCTGCTTGCTCACCTGTCAGAGAGAAACCTCATTGCTTATTTCAGCGAATTCCTCTCATTCGACTTAAGAGCACAATTAAGCCAGCGCGTCTCTTACATTCGGTTCCCGAAAATCGAGCCAGTTCTGGACGTCTTGAACTCACATAAAATAGATATAGATACAGGCCATTACAAGACATATATTTTCCCTCCGTATACTGAAGCAGATCCGGCAGTGACTTGCCTGTCTGGGCATGATCCCAAAGTACAATCCTTTGGTTTTGATGGTTTTGCCGAACAGGTCTATGTGATCGAAAACAAGGGAAGGATCATCTCGGCTTGTGTCTCGGTGCGAGAAGATAAGAATTGCGGGGAAGCATGGGTATACACCGACCCGGCATATCGCAGACGAGGGCTGGCAAAGAAGGCGGCAGGCGCATGGGCCCGCAGCCTGATCAGCATAGGAAAAGTCCCCTTTTACAGCCATAAGATAGAGAATCTGCCTTCTGCTCGTCTGGCCGCTGCCTTGCAGCTGCAGCCGGTGTTTGAAGAGATCTCTATCACGCAGGCATCCTCGCGCTAGGTTAAATTCGCAGTTGAACTGCGAAAGAACGGCCATAAATTTCGGTTAAGTCTTCCCTGATGGAAAGAATCTAACATCGATGACCATTAAGTCTTTCCTCAACGGTTATCGCCTCACCTTTACAAGAGGCTGCATATCTGCCTGTGCTATACTCGCGGACCATGAATGTCTTTTTTTCTTTCCTCTTCCCTCTTCTTGGTTATCTCTCCGGCTCGCTCCCATTCTCCATCTGGGTGACGCGTTATGCTAAGAACGTGGATGTGCGCGAGGCAGGCTCGGGCCACGCAACCACGACCAATACCATCCGCCAGGCGGGATTCGGCTGGGGCGCGCTTGTGGCGCTCCTTGACCTGGCAAAGGGATTTATTCCGATCTACCTGGCCCTGCAAGTGGGGCAGGATGCGCAAAGCGTGCTGCCCTACATTGTCCCTCTGACGGCCGCGCTGGCCGTGGCCGGTCACTGCTGGCCGGTCTTCGCGAAGTTCCGAGGCGGTATGGGTCTGGCGCCCTTCGCCGGCGCGCTTCTCGCGGTCAATTGGTTTGCCTTTCTCATTGGGGCAGGCCTGCTGCTGGCGCTGGTGCTCACCATCCGGCATGGGGCCCGGGCCAGTGTGCTGACGGGCGTACTCATTGCTCCACTGTTCTGGCTGCTCGGCCTGCGCGGCCTGGAGTTCTGGATCGCCCTGGTCTGCGGCCTCCTCATCGCCTACCGGTTCCTCATCGACTGGAACCGCAAGTATCGCGAGCTCTGGCTAGACCGGGAGAAACCGGGGCCATGAGACTTGGCATCGTCACAGACTCTACGTCGGATATTCCCCCGTACTTTATCGCACAATATGAGCTGGAGGTTGTCCCCTCTATTTTGATCATAGAGGGGAAGGAGTATGCAGACGGAATCGGGATCTCGCGCGAAGGGTTTTACAGAAAACTGCCCTCGCTCCCCGCTTCGCGTCAGCCGACGACGGCCGCCCCCTCGATCGGCGATTTCGCAGCCCGCTACGACTCGCTTCTCACGCGCGGCTGCGACCACCTCCTCTCCATCCACGCCGCCGGCGCATTGACCTCCATCCTCGACGTTGCGCGCCAGGCATCGAATGATTTCCCGGGCCGGGTCACCTGTGTGGACAGCGCCTCCCTCTCACTCGGGCTTGGCTTTCAAGTGCTCGCCGCGGCCGAAGCCGCTGAGGAGGGTCTTGAGGCTGCGCTCGCCGCGATCGAATCCACCCGCAAGCGGCTGCACGTCTCCGCCGCGCTGGACACGATGGAGAACCTCCGCCGCAGCGGGCGCGTCCCCGGCGCGGTGGCCATGCTCGGGAGCCTGCTCAACATCAAGCCGTTGATCGAGTTAACAAATGGGGAGGTCAAAGCCATCGGCGCGGTCCGCACGACGAGGCAGGCGAACGAGCGCATGTTGAACTTTCTGCTGGAAGGTGGCGATCTGGAGAGATTGGCCATCCTCCACACGGGCGCCGAGCCGCGTGCCAAGCAATTCCTGGACGCGCTGATGTTAAAAGCCAGCCAGTCCGTGCCGCGGGATATTTTGATGGTCAACGTGACGCCGGTCATCGGGACGCACGTCGGCCCGAATGGGTTGGGGTTCGCAGCGGTGAGGAAGTAAGACCGAGAGTTAATCAACCCGTTTTTTGGTCATCCAGCGTTAACAATCTGACATCTTCCAAATCACGCGCTCTGCCCGCGGCTTTTTTCGATAAGATTAAATCCTTTTTCGAAAGGACATAAATTTCCTGTCCCTGATAATTCATTGTCTCTTTGCTCTCCCAAGCAGATTGAAATTCAATTCCCGGCGTAAAAGTTTGTACATCAATGCGGACGCGATCTTGAAAAATTGTAATTTCGTGAGACACCAATTCTTTTGCGTTAATCATTGTGGCGGTGCCAAACTGTGATTCAGCAAGCGCATCTAATAGCCTTTGGCCGTTCTGTTCAGTTGCCTCAATTAGAATATCTAAGTCAAATGTAGCACGTGGAACGCCATGCAGGACAGCCGCGATACCCCCAATAACGAGATAAGGCACTATGACTTTGAAAGGACGAGAACTCGTCCTTGAGCAGGTTCAGCATCTTTTCCCATCCCCAATTTTGGATTTAAAGCCAATGCCATTTCAGTGAACATGACCAGGTTGTCAGCGCGTTCCTCAACAGTGAGCGAGCGAAACCAGCGAGTTTTCTCCTCGATTGTCTCGGCCTGGAAATCATGCAGGATTTTCTCTTCCATGACCTGATTTTATCATGAGCAAAGCGACTCTCCCCTCGTGATAAAATTAACTCATGCAACCTTCATTGGAAAAACTACGAAAATTCTTTCGCTTAGAACATGAAAACGGATACAGCAACAATGCGATCATCGGGGGTCTTGCCGAAATGCTCGGCTACTGGGAGGGGGAAGCCCGCGCCGACGGCGTCCAGGAGGAGGTCATCCAGGCGGTTGTACAGAGACTCCGCTCATATGACGGCCTCAGCCCGCAGTCCCGCGCCGACGCGCTAAAGGGGTTATGGAAGCGGATCGGGGAAACCTATCCCGAAGCCACGCAAAAGAGCCAGCACAGGCCGCGGCCCGCCCCACCGCGTCCCGAGCCGCGCCGGCCCGACGTCCAACAGCAGGAAAGGCCGCCGTATAAGCCGCGTCCGGCTCCGCCCTCGCGCTCGGAAACGATCGCCGGCGCGAAGACCTCCGCCACACCCGCCGCGCTCGATGCAAAACTGACCGTGCTGCAGGGCGTGGGTCCGAAACACGCGGAGACCCTCGGCAAATTGGGCCTGCACACGCTCGGCGATATGCTCTACTACTATCCCCGCCGCTACGACGATTACTCGCAGCTCAAGCCAATCAAGGAACTGGTGTACGGCGAGCATGTCACCGTCATCGGCACGGTCCAGAGCGTGAACTCACGGCCGATCCGCGGCGGAAGAGCCTCGATCCTGGAAGTGATCATCACGGACGGCACCGGCGGATTGCGGCTGTCCTTCTTCAACCAGCCCTGGCTCGTCAATCGATTCAAAAAAGGGGATGCAATATCCGTATCCGGCAAGATCGACCAGTATCTGGGACGCCTTGTCATGAACAGCCCGGACTGGGAATCGGTGGATGCGGAAAGCCTACACACGAACAGGATCGTGCCGATCTACTCGCTGACCGAACGCGTCAGCCAGAGATGGCTGCGCAATTTGATGAGGCAGGTAGTCGAATACTGGGCGCCTGCCGTTGCAGATGCACTGCCTGAAAGCGTCCGCTCGTCTGCGCGCCTGATGCCGCTGGGTGAAGCCCTGCTGCAGGTCCATTTCCCCGATTCGCAGGAAAAACTCAGGGCCGCGCGCGAACGGCTGGCGTTCGACGAGATCTTTTATCTGCAGATGGGCGTGCTGCGCCAGAAGCGCGACTGGAAGTCTGTGGATGCAAAACGCGTCACCGTCCCGGACGAGTGGCTGGAGGCGCGTTTGACCGGTCGTCCCTTTGCCCTGACGTCCGCCCAGCAACGCGCCATCTCAGACATCCGCGCCGACCTGGATTCAGGCAAGCCGATGAACCGGCTCCTGCAGGGTGACGTCGGCTCGGGCAAGACCGTGGTCGCGGCCCTGGCCGCCGGGATCATCACGAGCAACGGCTCGCTCCCTGCGGGGATCTCGCAGGCCGCGATCATGGCGCCGACATCTATTCTGGCGGAACAGCACTACCGCAGTTTCTGCCGCCTGCTGGCGGGTGAGAACGGCATCCTGGGAGAGGAACAGATCCGGCTCCTGGTGGGCG
>DASTFG010000036.1:0-2235 GCA_035708785.1 Anaerolineales bacterium | reverse complement strand
ATCCGGGCGCTACGACTTCCTCAAGGAAATTGCGTTCGAATTCGCTTTCCTGATCGACAAGGTTGGCATCCAGTGAAAGCAAAGCCTCCCCAACCTATTTCTCTTGAGGAGGCTTTTGTCTTACGCTAATTGGGCAGCAGCTTTAGGTCACGCCGGCTGCGCGGCTTCTGTATCGGCGACCACGTCTTCGAGCATTTTCGTCGTCAGCGACTTGGGCCGCTCGATCGGCTGGCCCAACGCCCGCGCCCAGACATAATTGGCCGTGACGCCCAGGGCCCGTCCTACCCCAAACAACACAGTATAGAATTCGAACTCGCGCACGCCATAATAGTATTGTAGCGTGCCGCTGATCGCATCTACGTTCGGCATGGGATTTTTGGCTTTTCCCTGTTCCTTCAACACAGCCGGCACGACATCCAGCACCATGTCCGCCAGGCGGAGCAGTTCGTCATCGGGGAAACGTTCCTTGGCAAATTTCATCTGGGTGACAAAGCGCGGGTCGATCACCCGCAGGACGCCATGCCCATAACCCGGAATGACATGCCCGCTGTTCAAGGTGTCCCAGGCGAATTTATATAAGTCGTCGCGCGAGGGGACTCCACCGAATTGCTTCTGAACATCGAGCAGCCAGGCCAGACTCTCCTGGTTCGCCAGACCATGCAGGGGTCCTGCGAGAGCGTTCAGCCCGGCAGAAAACGCATAGTAGACGTCCGAAAGGGTAGAACCTACCAGATGGGTTGCATGCGCCGATGCGTTCCCGGATTCATGGTCACTATGGATGATGAAATACAGCCGCATCAGATCCGCGTAGCCTTTTTTATCGGAAACCTTCATCATCCGTGCAAAGTTCATCCCATAATCCTGCCTGGGATTGTATCTCGGCCTCGAGGTCTCCCCGAAATATTTCATCCGATAGATAAATGCCGCGATCACGGGAAGTTTTGCGGTCAGGTTCAGGCTGTCTTCCAGCGCTGCCTCCCAGTAGACATCCTTCTTCATGCTGTGATATTTTTGCGCAAAGACCGATTCACTTTGCAGGGCCAGCACCGCCTGTGAGAGCAGGGTCATCGGATGGGTTTCCCTCGGCATGGATTTGAGCATCCTGAAGACATAATCCGGGACTCTTGCCCGCTCTGCCCACTGTGCTTCTACCTCTGATGCCTGCTCCTTGGTCGGGACCGCCCCGACCATCAAAAGATAATACAGACCACCGACCATCGGGATTTTGCCGCCGCGCGCTCTGGGGAGCGCTTTCAATACTTCAGGAATTGTCATCCCACGGAAGCGAATCCCTTCCGCAGGATCCACATACGATATATCGGTCAGCAGGGATTTGGTATCGCGCATCCCGCCGACGACTTCACCGATGGTCACGGTATCCACGACCACATCTGCGTGCTCCTTCGCCAGTGCACGAATTCTTTCGCGCCATTGCGGTAATTGTTCCGAGATTTTCTCGTGCAAGATCATGATGCCTCCAATCAGATTTTCACCAAATTCTTCAACGCCTCATGCGTTTCTTTCACCGCCGCGGCGGACTTTTCGAACATAGCCTTCTCATCCTCATCGAGCTCGTATTCGATGATCCGTTCCATGCCTGTGCGACCGAGCATGACCGGCACGCCGAAGAACATGTCCGTCAGGCCGTATTCCCCGTCCATGTAGGCCGCGCAGGGAACGATCAAATGCTTGTTCTTGAGGATGGCCTCGGCCATCTGGGCGCAAGCCGCGGCCGGGGCATAGAAAGCGGAGCCAGTCTTGAGCAGGTTCACGATCTCGCCGCCGCCCTTACGCGTCCGGGCGACGATCGCCTCCAGCCGGTCGGCCGGGAGATACTCCTTGAGCGGGATCCCGGCAATATTGGAATGACGCGTGAGCGGGACCATCTCGTCGCCGTGCCCGCCCAGCACGTAACAATCGATATTCTCCACGCTCACGCCCGTCTCCATCGCGACGAAGGCTCGCATCCGCGCCGAATCCAGAATCCCGGCCTGGCCCACCACGCGCTCGCGCGATAGGCCTGTCCTCTTCATGGTGAGATAGGCCATCGTATCGAGCGGGTTCGTCAAGACTATGAAGATTGCATCCGGCGAATGTTTGAGGGTTTCGCTCGCGGCGGTGCCGACGATCTCGGCATTCGCAGATAACAAATCATCACGGCTCATTCCCGGCTTGCGCGGCAAGCCTGCCGTGATGATAATGATATCAGAGTCTTTTGTCGCAGCGTAATCATTC
>DASTFG010000035.1:0-4593 GCA_035708785.1 Anaerolineales bacterium | reverse complement strand
CGCCGGATCCATCTGTGTGCGCAGTCTGGATGTGGCTTCTTCGAATTCCTTTTGCTCGATCGGCGTCCTGACCGAATCGCTTACGCCCCGCAGGGCCTCCGCCGCGCTGAGCAGTCTGACGGCCCGCGGCGACTGGTCCTGTGCGATGGAAATATAGGCAAAACATTCGAGCTGGTGAGCCACGGCGCCGCGATGACCGAAGTCCTGCCACAGGCGGATGGACCTGCGATAGAAGCGCAGTGCTTCTGTGTACCTGCCCTGCTGGCGCAGGAAATGCGCCACCTCACTCTGGAAGCCTGTCAGCCTGTATTTGTCGCCCCGCTCGGCGAGGTTCGACAGGGCGCTCTCCACGTGCTGCAGCGCTTCGGCGTAGTCGCCGCGGCGATAGGCTTGTTCGCTGAGCACCATGGCGCTCTCGGCCGGGTCGAACGGGAGCCCGGCCTCCTGCCGCAGGCTTTTGTACTGATTCTCGTAGTTTTGCTTTTGTACCGGATCCCCTTTAATCCCGTAGATGTGGATCATCGTATTGATCGCCCAGGCCAGTGTTCGCCGGTATCCCCCTTGCCGGCAAAGCTCCAGGCTCTCCCCGGTAACCTCCAGCGCATAATCCGTATCCCCGGTGTACGCCGCGCCGATGCCCAGTGAGGCCAGGGCCTGTGCAAGTATTCGCCGATCGCCGACCTCACGCGCCAGCTTCACGCTTTTTTCCGCGGCGTCCCGGCTTGCGTGGTGATCGCCCAGATTCATCTGCGCCATTGCCAGATAATTCCAGCCCTTTGCCTTCATTCGTACCAGGTTCCGGAGGGCAGGCTCTGTTTCCGGCGAGAGCGTTTCAAGCCGTGCCAGCGCTGTCTCACACCAGCTGCGCGCCTCCGTGATCTGCCCGCGCATGATCCAAAGCCCCATGAGGGTGACCCACGAGATCAATTTCATCGCTTCTTCCGGACGGTTTTCCAGGGTCCACGATAGAGCAGAACGGATGTTATCTCCTTCCGCGCCCAATCGTGCCTCCACCTTTTGAGATGCCGGACCAAACCAGTTTTCACCTCCCCACCTGACCAGTTTGATAAAGTAATCGAGATGACACTGGCGGACATGGAAGGCCTCATCCGATTCGAATAGCTTTTCCCGGGCATATTGATGGATGGTCTCTAGACGATGATAACGGACCGTGCCGTCCTGTGCATTGGCGATGACGAGCGACTTGTCCACGAGCTGTGTGAGCAGATCCAGGACTTCATACTGCTCGATCCCGTTGCCCGCACAGACTTCTTCCGCGGCATCCAGCGTCCAGCCTCCTACAAATACGGCCAGGCGCCGGAAGAGCGCCTTTTCAGGACCGGTCAGCAGGTCATAACTCCAGTCGATGAGGGCGCGCAGGGTCTGCTGGCGCGGCAGAGCGGTGCGGCTTCCGCCTGTCAGCAAGCGGAAGCGATCGTCGAGCCGGGAGGCGATCTGTTCCGGGGACAGGACCCGAGTGCGCGCCGCGGCCAGCTCAAGGGCAAGCGGGATGCCGTCGAGACGGCGGCAGATCTGGGCGACGTACGGCGCGTTCCTGTCGGTGATCCGGAAGTCCGGATGCGCGGCGCAGGCCCGGTCGACAAAAAGCTGTACAGCTTCGCATCCCAAGATCGCCTCGGGCGTGACCTGGGTCTGGTCGGGCAAATAAAGCGATGGCACCCGGTAGGTTGTCTCTCCCGGAATTCCCAGGGGCTCGCGGCTGCTTGCCAGGATCTTCAGATGCGGGCAGGTATGCAACAGGGCTTCGGCAAGTTTTGCGCAGGCTTCGACAAGGTGCTCGCAGTTATCCAGGATGAGCAGCAATTGTCTGGCGCGCAGGTAATCGGTCACCTGGTCGACCAGCGGACGGCCCGGGTTTTCACGCAATCCAAATACCGCTGCAATGGTTTGGATCATCAGCGCCGGATCTGCCAGTGGGGCAAGCTCGATCAGCCAAACGCCATCGCCGAAGGCGGACAAGACTTCGCCTCCCAGCTCGATGGATAGCCGTGTCTTGCCTGTGCCGCCGGGACCGGTCAGTGTGAGCAGGCGGGCCCCTGCAAGTCTTTCCTTCGTTTCTGCAAGCTCGCGCGCCCGCCCGATGAAGGAGGTCAGGTTGACGGGCAGGTTGTGATTGCGCCTGATCAGCGTCCTGAGAGCCGGGAATTCAGCAGGCAGATCGGGAACGGTCAACTGATAGAGATGCTGTGGCCGGAGAATATCCTTCAAATGATATTCTCCCATGTCGATGAACTGGACATGCACCGGGAGATTGCCGATGAGCAGATCATAGGCTGCCTGTGAAATCAGGATTTGCCCTCCATGCCCGGCAGACATGACCCGTTCCGCCAGGGCCACCGTGGCGTAACCCGAATACCGGGGGTCGGACGATTCAGCCTTCCATTGTGCCGCGCCCGTGTGGATTCCCATCCGCACTTTGACCGGCGCAGGGGACCACGCTTCTCTGTGCAATGCTCTTTGTGCATCCAGGACGGCGTTCAAGGCATCGCCGGCGTTATGGAAGGCCGCGGAAAATGAATCGCCGACGATCTGGAACACAAATCCATGATGGGCTTCGATGGCTCGAGTTAATATCTCATTGTGTCGCGCCAAGAGGGCGGGCATCTCCTCAGGATATTGCTGCGCGAGTTTAGTGCTCCCTTCGATGTCGGTGAACAGGAAGGTGACAGTGCCAGATGGGAATGAGCTCATACAGTCTCCTCCAGACCGGGCGAATGTCCAAATACGATAATCGTCTGAAACAGTCGATAGGGAACTATTTGCATTTATTTCCTTACCGGAAACCCTTTACCAACCTTTCCAACCAGAGCTGGAACCTGGTCCAGTTGCTGTTTGTCATGACCCCGAGGGTCTGAATGAATTCCTCCCGGTGCGCCAGCTCTTCCGGCGTGAAGCTGTCTTTCAGGATTTCAGCCTTGAATTCCTGCGAGTCGCGATCTTCAGGGACAACTCATGTTTTCAACGGCTCACAGGCAATTCGATGGTCCTCTCCCAGCACAAAGCGCTCATTCACAACCGTGCCCATGCCCCTGGTAGCAAGGGGCCAGGTCGCATCTACGATCATTTCTTTTTCGGGGAGCTCCAGGATCAGGTAATTGTGGACATCCACAAAGCGGCCGCCGGACTGCTCGAGCAGCGCCCGCAGTTTTCCCCTGGTTTTCTTTGGATCGATCTGCGCAACGGTTGTGCAGGCAATCAAACGGGAGGCATAGCCAAGCTCGGCAAAGAGCCCTTTCAGCAGGTAATGTTTCCCCGAACAGGTGCCGCGCCATTCGTGGATGGTGGTCTCGGGGTCACGGGAACTGGCCCGGGTGTAGGGCATATCGCGGACCAGCAGAAAGGCTTTCTCGGCATCGACCTCCTCTTCCGGTTTGAGCAGCCCACGTTCCACAGCTTTCGATTTTAGCTTTTGGAGCAATATAGGCATTTCCTGGCCTCCAAAATCAATTCAGGCATTGAGCCTTTAAGAACCATCTTTTACCTTTGCCAATCGATCGAGCGCAGGGATTGCTTCTGCGCGGCTTTGGCCAAAGATGGTCAGTATGATTCTCTTCACGCCCGCAGTTTCCATTTCTTCCATGGTTTTTGGATCGGGTATTGACTTTTCAAAAAGGGATATTTCCAGGGAGCTCGGGTCCCGGCCATTTGCCGCGGCTTGCTGCCTTAATACGACGATCGCCTCCTTTGCCTTTGGCCATTCCATGCGCCAGGGCGCCCAGCCGTCGCATACTTCCGCGGCGCATTCGAGCGTCTTTTCGCCCGATCCGCCCATGATGATGGGAGGGTGTGGCCGCCGATACGGTTTTGGAAATGCTCTCATCTTATCGAAACTGACAAACCTGCCGTGGAACTCGGATTCTTCCGTCGTCCAGATCGCTTTGATCGCCCGGATCTGCTCTTTCAGGAGCTGAAAACGCGTCCGGTAGACCACGCCGTGGTCAGCCATCTCAGATTCGAGCCAGCCGGCTCCAACACCGAAGATGAGCCGTCCTTTCGAGAGGAGGTCTACTGTTGCTGTTTCTTTGGCAAGGATGATCGGATCATGCTCGATGACAAGAGAAACGCCGCTGGCGACTTTCAGGTCTTTCGTTGCTGCTGCCGCCAGAGTCATGGCAACGAAGATATCGTAGGTCTGCCAGTAATAGTCTGGCAGGGAGGGTCCACGCCCGGGCGCGTTGAGAAACCGGATCGGGATATGTGTATGTTCCGAAAACCAGAGCGAGTCCAGCCCGCGCTCTTCACAGGCGCGCGCCAGCTCGTCCGGTTGAATGGAATGTTCTGTAGGGAAAACGTGAACACCGAATTGCATATTGCCTCCGCGCAAGCCAGCAGATGAACTGGCTGCATTTGCGATCAAGTGGTTTGTGCATCCCTGAGGGCCATCTCTTGATTAAGAAGAAGCCCCTCGATTGTAGCGCAAAACGTTTCGATGAAGTTTTGGAATCGCCCAAACCATGAGTGCAGACTCGAGGGCTTGCCGAAAATCACGGAGTGCCGCATAATTCATTGACCTTTGTTAGAACATAAAGGATGGAGAGCATGATCTTCACTGCAACGGAAGCAGACGGTGCG
>DASTFG010000034.1:0-5808 GCA_035708785.1 Anaerolineales bacterium | reverse complement strand
AAGCGTGGCTGCGCAGCCAGTTGGAGCCTGGCCAGAAATTACGCGAGCCAGGCCCGCTGTTCAAGAAGCTAGAGGAAAGTATTATCGAAGAAGAAAGAGCAAAGCTCCCGAAATAAATCACAAGGGGCGACTCGTCTCGGTGTCGCCCCTTGTGATTTTTCTGAAAGGCAACGATCTCAGCGTGAGCGCAAAACTGAGACGAGAACTACAGCTCCATCCAAATTAAGACAGAGGTAACCCCACCGAGAATCAATGTCAAAATGTGATCCGGATAGGTATCGAATTGATTGAGAATCATTATTGTGCCGGTAACAAAAAGGAACATGGCAAACGAGATCGGAGCATAATAAACGGGCTTCTTGGATGCTCGAAAGGTTACAATGAGCAGGAGAGCAGAAATCGACGCGGAGACGCCGACCAAAGCCAACACCAAAGAATTATCATCAAAAAAGAAGTATCGATTCATGCTATGGCTCAATAAATATGCGATCACCGAGATTTTGAACACAGGGGTGGCCGGCATTTGTTTCCTGATCAAGAGCACGATCCCCGCCAGAATCGCAGAAATCGACAGGATGGTGTCGTTGGAGGAGGCCAGTGCATTCATGCCTGCCAGCGAAAAGTACAGGATCAGAGCCAGCCCCCAGGCGATGTCGACTGTGCTCAGGTCATTTGGCAGGGATGCACCACGCTCGCGCTCGCGTTCCGCGACGGGACTTATTCTTTCATCAACTCTGGTGCCACCCGTAGGAACTGGCCGCTCGTTCTGGAAATCATGCTTGGTCGGAGGAGATTGAGCAAAACGAATATTCAAAGATTGCAGCAAACGCTGAAATGCCCGTTCTCGTCCTTCGGCAGGAAAGTAATCGACGTAATGCCACGCACGCAGCCGGCGCGGCAGCTCGCAATCATCCAGCCGCAACGGAATCACGAATATCGTCTCTTCGGGTTTTTCCAGCGCGATGTCCAGTACCTTGCGGATTTCTTTCTGTACATACCCTTCTTTGGTTACCGACTTCTCCGATATACATACGATGACCGCGTCGGAGGCTTCGACGGCCTTCTCGATCTCCAGATCCCAATCCTGGCCCGGGAGGAGTTTCTCTTCGTCCAGCCAGGGATCGATCCAGCCCTCGGAGAGCAGTCGCTGATACAACTCGCGCACGACAGGTTTATCTTGCGAAGCATGACAGAGGAAGACGCGGAGTTTTGTTTCCATAAGAGTGAGAGCGACAACTATGCAAGAGTTTCCAGATCAGCTAAGCTTTCAAACGACCATGAGCTTTTTATCTGTTCGGTATTGAGCGTATAATTCTATCCATTGTCTATTATACATATTCACGGAGAGCTTTATCAGACCGCGCCGAAAAGGAGACTCCTGATGAGCGAGAATATTCTTGCAAGGTTATTCGAACACAACAACTGGGCGAACATGCAGATCATCCAGGCTTGCTCCGGCCTGAGCGACGAGCAGCTCGACACGGAACCACAGTCAGCCACGAAAGGGAACACTCGCGAAACTCTGCTGCACCTGGTGGGTTCGCAGGCGGGATACCTCTCACTCCTGACCCTTCCCCTGGAAGCGAGAAGCTTAGCGCCCGTGGAATTCGCCAAATTGCAGGAGTCGGCGCGCATGAGCGGAGAAGGGTTGTTGGCTCTGGCACAGGGTGAGCGAAAGCCCCTTGCGGATCGACTTCAGACCAGGGACGGGTATTACGTTGAGCCGTGGGTTGTCATGCTTCAAGTCATTAATCACGCGACCGAACACCGCGAGCAGATCAAGAGTATGCTCAGTTCCCTGGGAATCACGCCGCCAGACATCGATGGCTGGGACTATGGAGAGGTCACAAAAGCGCTTGTCCCAATTTCAGCATGATCGAAGTCAGAATTCGATAAAGGGCTGCGTCAACCCTCCCGATTTAAGAAGAATGCGATATGAACTCACCTACCTATTCCATTGAACCAATTGGATTTGTCCGCTCAGCGCTGACCCGGCTCGAGGAGGCGCCCATGCAGGGCGACGAAGGCGCGCCGGAGGCCTGGCTGGAGATGACGCCACAGGCAGCGCCGGGCCTTATGGGCATTCAGACCGGCGACGAGCTCATCGTGCTGACGTGGCTTCACCTCGCCGAACGGGACGTATTGCAGGTGCATCCACGCGGCGACCTCAATCGACCGTTAACCGGCGTGTTCGCGACACGCTCGCCGGATCGTCCCAACCCCATAGGGCTGCATCGCGTTTCGGTCGTGGAAGTGGCAGAGCAAAAATTACGGGTCGCGCTGCTGGAGGCCATCGACGGGACACCCATTGTCGATCTAAAACCTGTACTCGCGGCCAACCCATCGGAGCGATGACCCTCGATGGCACCCCTTTCTTTTCATAACTGGTGGTCATGAAAGGAGCGAAGCTATGATTACCATCGAATCCCTCCATCACGTCAGCATTCCCGTAACGGACCTGGAGCGATCCAAGCAGTTTTATCGTGAGATCCTCGGTCTCACCGAGATGGACAGACCGCCTTTCGACTTTCCGGGCGCCTGGTATCGGCTGGGGGATCGCCAGCTTCATTTGATCGTGCATACCAACTCTACCGTTCGCGAGGGAAAAACCGTCGATTCGCGGGACATCCATTTTGCAATTCGGGTCAACAGTTACCGGCAGACAAGGGGATATTTGCGTTCCAAAGGCTTTCACCCGGACGCTGAAGATGAGTTCAAGAAAATGAAAGAAAGCCCCCACAGTACAGCGGGTTGGCCGCAGCTCTATATTATCGATCCAGATCGAAATGTAATAGAGCTGAACGCGGAACAACTTGATGAAGAGTAATCCGATTACCACTGACCAATCACTTACTGCCTCTCACCAACTCCCATAGCCTGTTTGAATTTAATGGGATTTCCAAAATCTCAAAATCCACATCGTATAAAGCATCTTCAAGCGCCTGCGCAAACAATGGACCCACGGGAATCGCGCCCGCCTCCCCTGCACCTTTCACGCCCATTGGGTTGAGCGGCGATGGGGTTTCGCCGTGACCGGTTTCGATGCGCGGCACTTCCAGGCTGGTGGGCAGGTGATAATCCATGAATGTGCCGTTGAGCAGCTGCCCGGTCTCGTCGTAGGCGAGCCGCTCGTAGAACGCGTTGCCGATGCCCTGCGCCACGCCGCCGTGGATCTGTCCGTCCAGGATCAGCGGGTTGATGACCTTGCCGCAATCGTGCACGACCAGATATTTCTGGATGTGGATCTGCATCGTCTCAGGATCGACTTCCAAGATCATGGCATGGATACCGCTCGCAGTGGCGCCCCGCTCGGGACCGAAGTAATTGGTGGCCTCCAGCCCCGGCTCGGTGCCAGGCTTGACCGCGCCGCGCGTCGGGTTGGCTTTGCCCGCCAACTCTCCAAGCGAAATGGTCTTTTGTGGCACGCCCTTTACGCGCACCTGGCCATCCACGAGCTCAAGGTCCTCTTCGGCAGCTTCGAAGTAATCGGAAGCCAGTCTCAGGATTTTCGTGCGCACAACCTTGGCGGCCTCGTTGATCGCATTCCCCGCCACCACCGCTCCGCGGCTGGCAAACGTTCCCGCGCCCCAGTAGAATTGGTCGGTATCGCCCGTCACGACATCGATCTTATTTACGTCTACGCCGAGCTGCTCGGCGACGATCTGGGCGTAGCTGGTGTAATGCCCCTGTCCCTGCGTGCCAACGCCCGTCACAACCGAGACGCGCCCGCTACCCATCACCTGCACCTTAGCGCCTTCGTACGGGCCGATGCCTGTGCCCTCCACGTATGCAACAAGACCAATGCCCACATGTTTTCCTTCGGCGCGCAGCTTGGGCTGAATCTCGTGGATAAATTTGTGATAGCCAATTCGTTCGAGCGCGTGGTCGAGCAGCGGCTCGTAGTTGCCGCTGTCGTACACAAGCGGGGCAAAATCCTGGTAGATGATCTCGTTATCGTACGGGAACTTATCGGGCGGAATGAAATTGCGGCGGCGGATTTCGGCGCGGTCAATCTTGAGCTCCTTCGCCGCGAAGTCAAGCATCCGCTCGATAACGAACACACCATGCTGGCGCCCTGCCCCCCGGTACGGCGTAACGATGGTCTTGTTGGTGAAGACCGCGGTGAACTCGCTGTAATAGTTTCGGATGTCGTACAGCCCAAGCACATTGGCTTGCGCGTTGAGCGCAACAGTTAGGCCATAAGGCGCATATGCGCCTGTGTCGTGCAGAAAGACATCGTGAACACCGAGGATGTGACCATCTTTGTCGAACGCGACTTCCGCGTCGTGGATCTGGCCGCGCTCGTGCGTGGTGGCGACGAAATTCTCGGCACGGTCTTCGATCCATTTGACGGGGCGGTTCAGCCGCATCGCCGCCCACGGGACGAGCACCTCCTCCTGATAAAACATCATGATCTTCGGGCCGAATCCCCCGCCGATGAACGGCGCGATCACACGGACCTGCCGCTCCGATAGCCCCAGCATATCCGCCAGCCCATTCCGGATCACGACCGGCGCCTGCGTCGTGTCCCAGACGGTCAACCGGCCCGCGCGTCTATCCCATTCCGCGACGATGCCGCGATTCTCGAGGGCAGCGGCACAACCATGCTCGTAGCTGAACCGGCGTTTGATGACCAACGCCGCACCCTGCTGTGCCGATTCGTAATCGCCTTTCGTCTGCACGACGTGTGCGGCGACATTCGACCCGATCTCTTCATGGATGAAAGGGCTGTCTGGCTGCCGGGCTTTTTCAAGATCGACAACTGCGTTTAGAGGCTCATAATCCACTTGAATATCGGCAAGCGCATCCTCAGCGATATAGCGGCTCTCCGCCAGCACCATCACGACCGGCTCACCCGCAAACTTGACCTTGTCTTTGGCGAGCGGAACCTGGGTCTTCTCATTGAAGACAATATCTTTGACAGGCGGCGGCGAGACAAGGAGCGGACCAGGCTTCCAGTAATCGCCGAGATCGTCCGCGGTGTAAATGGCGATGACGCCTTCTCGTTGCCTCGCTTGCGAGACGTCGATGCTGCGAATCCGCGCGTGTGCGTAGGGACTGCGCAGGAACGCCGCATGGAGCATGTTTGGCCGGTCCACGTCGTCCACGTACAGTCCCTGCCCCGTGAGCAGACGCGGGTCTTCATTGCGCTTGATCCGTTCACCGAAATATCGAGTTGCCATTTACACCTCCAATTACCAATTACTGCTTACCAATGACCATTCACAAATTACCATGTAAGTAGACAATATGAAAATTTCGTAATTGGTAATTATGCCCACGCTACGGCTCGACAAAACGCCGCTTCGCCGCCTTTGAACTTCCAGGGGAAGACGCCGAGGGTAATGCGCTTGTTGTGCAGCTCCTTCAAGCCGATATCGCCGCCGAGATTCTCTACGTGGATACAGTCGTGCGGGAACAGAGCATTGTGAGTCAGTTGGTAGGCAGAATCGGGGAACAGTTCCTCCATTTTATCCGCGCCAAAGTTGGCTTCCGTCCTGGCGCGGACCTTCTGCCAGTGCTCCAGCCCGCCTTTGCCGAGGAAACGACCTATAGGCAGATTCATCGGATGGTCGGTGGAGATCATATCGACCCCCCAGATATGAATTTTCTTCGACAACAGCCAGTCGCAAATGCTGTAATGTGGACCCGGATGGCGCTGGATATATCTTTCCTCATCGGCTTCTTCGCCGAAGAACGAGTACCTGTGCCAGCCCGTGTGAATGAACAAGATGTCGCCTTCCTGCACGTCAGCCCGCTTCTCGATATCCTCGGGCGTGAACAGACCCAGGTCGTCCAGCATGTAAC
>DASTFG010000033.1:0-5222 GCA_035708785.1 Anaerolineales bacterium | reverse complement strand
GCTGCTCGAAAAAGCTGCGGGGTCGACCGTCTTATAAGGCTTGAATGCCAGAGCGCCCATCCCAGCCAATCCCACCCCGGACAGCTTGAGAAAATCACGACGAGAGATATTCCGTTTCATGGATTCACCAATGTGTAATTGCGGTAAGACCCGCTGCATTCACAATGAGCTTAGATCATACCAAGGATACCTGCAAACAAAGGTCAAGTCAACGCCCGCGTGAGAGGGGATTAATCTGCGAAGAAATCTTGCAGCGCGCGCAGGCAGCCAGCGCTCACTTTATGCCCGACCTCATCCTCACAGTAAGTCACGTGTGCCCCGGCCTGCTCAAGCAGAGCGATCGATGCGCGGGCCCGGTCAACTGGGACGGTTTCATCCTTGGTGCCGTGCGCAGCAAAGAACGGCTTGCCCTCCAATGGACGCTGTGAGAGGCGCTCTTCTAACACGGGGGGGACGAAACCCGCGAGGAGTGCTGCCTTACGGATCCTCTGCGGGTAAAGGAACGCCAGCACACTGGACACAGCCGCACCCTGACTAAATCCCATGAGATCGAAGTGGCTCGCGTCGAGCCCAACCGACGCCGAATACTCGTCCACAAGGCGGACCAGCACCTCAGCGGCGGACTCGAGCATTTCGGGCCTGAGCTGGTCGTAGTGTTCAGTTTGATCCGGACGCCATGAATAGCCGCCTGACTCCAGGACATAAGGAGCGCGCGGCGCGACCATCCAATAATGAGCGGGCATACGGCGCGCGAACACCCACATGGAACTCTCATCCCCGGTGTGCCCGTGGATCAGGAGCATGAGCCGGGCAGTTGGCTGCGCCGATTCCCGGACACGGAGCGTCCATCCATTAAAGGAGATCAGTGAAGTGTCATTTGGGTCTGGCACGCTTGAGGATCCATTCGATGGCAACGAATATGAAGAGAATCAGAATAATCGGAAAAACGGCCGCCAGCAGGCACGTCAGGCCGAGGCCGGCCGCGGCCTCCCCATAAAACAGCCAGATCAACCCAACGCCTACCACAAACAGCAATATGAACGCGCCCAGCGCGAGGCGGACGTTGGTTTGTTTTGCATATTCACGCAGGTCTTTCATGAGCGAGCTCCCAGGCCGCGGCGGAAACGCCACCGCCAATTGGATAATCTTTTCAATTCAGGCAATCTCTCCTCCACGGCTTCTTCACCTTTCCGGACCACCTCATGGACATCGACGCGGTCGAGCGTATCAATCCCATTGACGCGCGGTCGGATGATGACATCCGGACGATCCACTTCGAGGCGATAATGCGTTACGGCACGCCCAAGGATATCCAGCGAGCGCATGAACGTGTCCCATGCCTGCGCATAGCGCATCTTGCTCAATCGCACCATCAGTGTTCGAGGCAGGTAAGATGGTACCGGTATGTTCCATGCCTGTGCAGGGCCCCCAAGGGGCGGGGCCAATACGACAGCGACAACCGGTAGCCTCGGCGCGAGCGAACGGGCAGGCGCCACCGGCACCGGATCCAGGACACCGCCGTCCACTAACTCATACTCACCGAGTCGACGCGCAGGAAAGAGGCCGGGCATGGCAATCGATGCAAGTATAGCATCGACCAGAAGCCCACTGGAAATGACGACTTCGTTTCCACTTTTCAAATCCACCGCCGTGAGAACACAGGCCAGCTTTAGATCATCAAAGGTGCGCCCGGCCAGTGAGCCCTCCAGCAGGTTTTTCACGCCTGCAAGTCCGAGCAGAGAAGGGCCATCACCGGGGGAACGGCCGTAGAGCACCGTCTGATCCACGAGAGCAAACATGTCCTCGATTTGATCGGGTGAATAACCCAATGCATAATAAACTGCGACGAGACCGCCGAAGCTGCTCCCCGCGATGCCTCTGATGCGGAAGCCTTCCTTCTCCAGGCGGCGGATCACACCGATATGTGCATTTCCCCGAGCGCCCCCGGCACCGAGTGCAAGTGTAATGTCCATCTAATCTGCTCATCTCCTTACTATGCTATACTCTAGCGACTCTTTTCTCATCCTGAATGTTTTAAGATCCGAAAAGTCTTCCAAATTATAGAAGTTCTCTTTATTCGGAATATTTCCACATTCGCATATGGAATTTATATACTTCTCAGTATGAACTCTTCCACGCATCTACCTTACATTCGCGGTCTCGATGGCATCCGGGCCATCGCCGTGCTGGCAGTTCTTTGCTATCACGCCAATTTTCCGTGGGCGCTGGGCGGATTCTTGGGTGTCGAAACTTTCTTTGTCCTCTCGGGATTTCTGATCACAGCGCTCCTGTTGAATGAATGGCAGGCATCCGGCCGCATCGATCTCAGGAATTTCTGGCTGCGGCGTGCGAGGCGGTTATTACCTGCCGTATGGGCTCTGCTGGTAACCCTGCCATTTTTGGCGACCTTATTCGCGCCGGATGCCCTGGCGCGGCTCAGGGAGGATGTTCCGGCTGCATTGTTCTACATAACTAATTGGGTATACATCTTTCGCGAGGTCCCTTACTTCGAGGTCTTCGGCCGGCCTCCACTCCTGCAGCAGCTATGGTCATTGGCCGTAGAAGAACAGTTCTACCTGTTATGGCCAATCCTGCTGGTCTTCCTGCTGCGCAGGCGAAAGAGTGATCGTTCCCAGCTGATAGGTGTCATCATCCTAATGATCGTGATTTCTTCTGCATGGATGGCCATTCTCTATTCCCCTGAGGTGGATCCTTTGCGAGTGTACTATGGCACGGATACTCGCGCGGCCGGCTTTCTCGTCGGAGCCCTGCTGGCCATTGTCTGGACTCCCAGCGAAGCCTCTGTCTCTCTAGGCAGGGGAAAACTCGAATTCCTGGGCTGGAGCGGACTCATCACCTTATTGATCCTCTTCAATTATCTTAACGAATTCAGGCCGTTTTTGTATCGCGGTGGCATTCTCCTCACTGCGCTTGCCAGCGCTACGTTGATTGTAGGTGCATCCAGCCCGGTGACATCCCTGAGCAAATTTCTCGAACATCGCCTGTTGCGCTGGATCGGGACGCGCAGTTACGGCATTTATCTGTGGCACTGGCCGATTTTCATGATGACACGGCCCGGCATGGATATCCACCTGCCAGCCGCAGTGGTCAGGCTCGGTCAACTGGCAATGACCTTCGCGCTAGCAGAACTGAGCTACCGCTGGATCGAAACGCCCATTCGCCGTCACGGATTCCGGTCAAGCCTGCGAACATGGCAGGCAGCGCTCAAACGATGGCCAGTACCGCGAAAGCTCGGCGTTGGCGCAGGGGTGCTTTGTGCGGGTCTGCTGCTCGCGTGGCAAGGTTTTCTTCCGATTACAACAAACAGCCCGGCTTCTGTGATTAGTATCAATACTACACCGCCAGAAATATCCTCGCAGGATACGGTGCAGATAGCTGAACCAGCCTCCCCTGTCGCTCCGACAATTGCAGCCCGGAACGAAGCGCCTGCGCTTGAACCCAGACCTTCAGCCACACCGGCCAGCAATTTACCCCGCGTGACGTTCATCGGTGACTCGATCATGCAGGGCGCCAGTCCCATGATGGAAGATCGGCTCGGTCAGGATATTTATATTGATGCAGCACGCAAGCGCCGCATGGAGGATGTACCGGACCTCATCGACATCCTCGCGGAAGAGCAGCACCTGGCCCGCACAGTGGTTATTCACTTGGGCAGCAACCGGCCCTTCGAGGCGGCGCTTCTCGATCGGGTAATCAGGTCGCTCCTCGCACACGATGTGGAACGAGCCATCTTCATCAATGTGCACCGCCCGATCGGCTGGGAATCCTATCTCAACAGGCAGTTTGCCGAAGGGCTCGCGCGCTGGCCCCAGGCTGAATTGATCGACTGGGACGCAATGGCCCACAGCCGGCAGGAGTGGTTCATCGAAGATGGCACGCACTTAAGCTATAAGGGGAGCGAGGCTTACGTCTCCGCGATCCAGGATAAACTTGAGAGCGGGCCGTGATGGGCTCCGGTACAGGTCTGGCGTTCGCTCGAGCCGGATTACCTGCGCACGACGATCGAGACCGTCAAAGTAGAGCCGAACACGTTTCCGTCCGGGTCGGCAAAGCGCCAGTAGCCGGTATAGGTTCCCTCCCGGTTTGGCGCCTGCAAATCCACCGATATCTGTGTCCATTTCCCGGGCGGAATCACTTTGCTCAGCCGCGTGGATTCCCCAGACATACTATCCCCGCTGATGAATACCAGATGGTGTAGATATACCCAGTCACAGGTTCCGTTATTTTCCACTTGCCAGGTTTTCGTAAATGTTTCTCTTGGCTGCAGTACGGTCCCGGCAGGGATCGTCACATCACTGATCAGGCGCAGATTATTGCACCCAGACGCCAGAGCGGATGGGTGGGCTGTCGGCGTAAACCGGGTGCCCGTCGGAGAAGGGACAAAAGTGAAGTTCGGGATCGGCGTGCTGACGATCACAATCTGAGTCGGTACAATCGTCGGGATGCTGGTCGCCGTGGAGAGTGTTAGCGGAGTACTTGTGGCCGTAGGAATGATGGTCGGCGTGAAGGTCTCAGTCGCCGGCGGAACGATGGCAGTTTGCGTCTCGAAAAACGACGCAGCGACTGTCCCAATGGCCGACGTTAGGATGGCATCGACATCCGGCGTGGGGGAAGCAGGAGCCCGCCCTCCACAAGATGCCAGGAGTAATCCGGTCAAAAGAAATACAACCAAAGTTTGTCGGGCGATGTACATTTTCACCTCATCGATGAGTCCTATTGTATCAACAGAACATTAAAGCTTTTGGCGAGGAAATTCTTCTCACCCCATCAGGGCTGGCAGAGCGCGGCACAATGCATCGATATCCTGCCGGCTGTTGTATCCCTGGACGGATACACGAATCAATTTGAACCCATTCCAATCGATCAGCGGCACCTCGATCTTGTGTTCCTCATACAGCCGCGTTTTCAAAACCGCGATCTCTACATGATCCGGAAGGGGCGCGGCGATCATCTGTCCGAACCAGTGATCGGCCCCCGAATGAAGCGGCGCGAGCCCGGTGAATCCGCAGATCTGCTCGAGGGCATCCCGCGCGAGTTCATGACAGGCATCCCGCACCTTCTCCCAACGATGCTTTTTATGAAACTCAATCGCGGCGGGCACGGATAAGAACGCGGCCATATCGCGCGTCCCCCACCACTCGTGTTGGTCGACGAATGGGGAGTTCCCGGGTGCTTCCGATTCGTAGCCCCAGGAAATCACA
>DASTFG010000032.1:0-3633 GCA_035708785.1 Anaerolineales bacterium | reverse complement strand
GATCAAGGATCCATTCGCCGTCTTCTCGATTTCCTGGTTTGCCAGCAAATTGAACTGCAAAGTGGTTATCCTGGTACGGCATCCTGCGGCGTTCGCCAGCAGTCTTAAGAGGCTGAATTGGCCTTTCGATTTCCACGACCTTCTGCAGCAACCTTTGCTCATGCGCGACCATCTGGAACCCTATCGGGAGGAGATGAGCCTTATCAAGTCAGATGACATTCTCGGACAGGCCGCCCTCTTATGGAACACGATCTACCGTTCGATCCATTCCATTTGTGAGCGGCATCCCGATTTCATCGTCGTCCGTCACCAGGATCTGGCGCGCGATCCGATCAATGGATATCGCACCCTGTATGCCTCGCTTGGCCTCGAGTTTACGCCGCGAGTGGAAAAGATCGTTCAAGACTCCACAAGCTCTGGTAATCCTGCGGAACTATCTAAAAGAAAGATGCATTCGGTCAAGCTCGATAGCCTCGCCAGTATCGGGAACTGGAAAAAAAGCTTGACGGAAGCCGAGATCAAGCGTGTTCGCAAAATGACTGAAGAAGTATCTCACTTATATCACTTCGATAGTGAGTGGCCCTGATCAATAATGACCGGCACCTCCCTTCCCCTTGTTTCCATTATCACCCCGTCCTTCAACCAAGCGCGTTATCTAGAGGCGACGATCCAGTCTGTGCTTATGCAGGATTATCCACGGCTCGAATACCTGATCGTAGACGGCGGCTCAAACGATGGCTCGGTCGATATTGTTAGAAAATATGAGAGTAAACTCGCCTGGTGGGTGAGTGAAAGGGATCAGGGCCAGACGGATGCCATCAATAAAGGATTCGGGCGCGCCGGGGGCGAGGTCCTGGCCTGGATCAACTCGGATGATACCTATGAGCCGGGCGCGGTCTCGGCTGCCGTCCGCTATTTGCAGGAACACCCTGATGTAGGAATGGTGTATGGCGACTGCAACTTTATCGACGAAGCCGGACGTGTGATCGGTAAATTCGGTGCGGCGCAGACGAGTTACCGCCTGCTCCGCCAGGGATATGCACACATCCCTCAGCAGACCATGTTCTTCCGCGCCGATTTATGGAAGCAGGTGGGCCCCCTCGACCCATCTTTTTACTTCGCCATGGATTATGATCTGTGGACGCGGATCGCCGCGCGCGCGGAAATCAAATACGTGCCCCAGACCTGGGCGAACTTCCGGCTGCACACCTCGGGCAAGACGATCGTTGCGGATGACCGCTGCTGGCCCGAGATGATCCGCGTTCATTACCGGGATGGCGGCTCGTTTTTTTCGGTGATCGTGGCGAAGTATTACATCCGCAAGCTGGTCGCGCCCCTTTGGAACTGGCGGCGGCGGAGGATATTGAAAATGGACTCCAAAACGTCGCCGTGGCGCCGTGGCGATATCTCCTGATAATGGATCTCACAGAATCCAACGACGGGAGTCGTAGAGTCCGTTGTATCGAGATGCACTGGCTATTTTCTCCTCCCTCCATGGACGACCTCATCCGCCTGCTCAAGGCCTGGCGGTTCTGGACCGTTGGCGCGCTGGTAGGTGCGTTGATCGGCGCGGCCATGTTTTACGTTGCGCCGCCACCCTACCGCGCCCGCGCCACCGTCCTGGTGGACTTCAACCTCGAGCAGGCCTGGCCTCAGGAGACGGACAGGCAGCAGTTCTATTACCTCGAGCGCGAGACGCGCAAGCTGGAGGATGTTGCCTGGTCTGACCCTGTGATCGACGCGGTTGCCGAAAGCGATGGTATGGCCAGAGTGAGCGAGCTGCGTAATGAAAAACTGAGACTCAGCCAGCCCGCCGAAGCGGGATGGCATTTCTATGCGGAGGATCAGGATCCTCGACGCGCCCAAAGCCTTGCATCCGCCTGGGCGCAAGTGTTCGCCGAGCAGGTCACGCAGAAAGTGGACAGCTCGGATGGTCTGAATTCCTTTATCGAAGTGGATGCCACGCAAATAGAATCTCTCCATACGGAACGCAGTATCCCTCTCAGTACATATTTGCTTGCGGGCGCCATTGCGTTTCTCGCGAGCGCTTCCTTTCTTGTCTTATTCTTTATCAGACCTGCATGAACAATTCCACCCGCTCCCTACTCTCGCCGGCGAATATTTCACGTTTTTTGTGGGCCGCGGCACTAGTGACTTTACCTGTCACCAGTTTTCGTTATTTTCCGTTTCTGGGAGAGACAACGTATGTCCGCCCGCTGGCGCTCTATCCCCTCGCGCTCCTGATCCCACTTTTATTGATCCAGCTCCTGCGAGGAAGGACTTCCCTGCCGCGTGCGGGGACACTGGCTCCGCTCCTCGGGTTTACCCTCATTGCTTTAACGGCGACCGCGCTCGGGGCTCTGCTTGACCCACTCCCACTGCGGGGACAGGACTATTCTGGTCGCGCCATCCGCGCCTGGGCAACGCTCCTCATTGGGCTATCATTTTTTATGGTAGCAGTCTGGATGAACCGCAGCGAAGATGACCTGCGCTTTACCGTCAAGTGGCTGCTGGCAGGCTTTGTGCTAAACGTGTTATGGAGTGGCGTCCAGTCACTGGCATTTTATACGCCGTTGCTGGAGAAGGTGACCGTGACCCACTGGCAGAGTGCCTTCTCGATGCGAGAGCTGGTGAGGACCAACCGCGTTTCGGGGCTAGCCTACGAGCCTGCCTGGCTTGCAGGGCAGATCGCCACCGTGTATCTCCCCTGGCTCTTTGCCGCGCTTCTGACGCGCATACGCGTCACCCGCTTCCAATGGTTTGAAGTGACCCTCCTGGGCTTTGCCGTGCTGTTGCTGCTCGCGACCTATTCACGCGGCGGTCTGCTGACAGCTGCCCTCGCCCTGGCTCTGACCTTCCTCCTCGCCGGACGAGTGGAATTACGCGCTGTCTGGAAGTGGTTTGTCTCAGGCTTTCAACGTGGAGGCAACTGGCTGCTGCGCCTTGGTGTCGTGGTCGTTTTCATCGGCGCCTTTGTGGGCGCAGGATTGTTTTTAGCGCAAAAGGGATATATCGCGCGGCTGTTCAGCACGAATGCCGAAAGCCTCGAAGAATTCATTATCCAGAATTCTGCCGGGGCACGTGCCGCTTATAACTTCGGGGCGCTCGGAGCGTATCATGAGAGTCCGGTCACCGGCGTGGGCCTGGGCGCGAGCGGATTTTATATCTACGAGCATCTGCCCGACTGGGCCATGACCACCGTCCCTGAGATCGCGCGCCAGCTCAGCCCTGAAAACCGTTTGTACCCGAATCCTAAGAATATGTACCTGCGGCTGCTGGCAGAGACAGGCCTGGCCGGATTCATGCTTTTTATTGCGTTTAAGTTTTCCGTGCTCGGTGATACGCTCAGGGTGCTGCAATCCAATGGCGCTTTCGGGCGTTACCTTGGGATTGCAGGTCTGTTTTCATGGATTGCGATCGCGCTGTATAACAGTACACAGGATTCGTTTGCAACGCCGAATATCTGGATCAACTTCGGGATCCTGGCCGGGCTGGCAGCGTCTGCGCTGAAATTGGGAAACCCCTCTCAGGAGCAATCATGATCGTCCTTTCCGTCGGGATGCCGCGCGCCGGTTCCGGCTGGCACTATAACCTGATCAATGATCTGATGAAGACAAGCGGCGCCATGGACGC
>DASTFG010000031.1:0-8458 GCA_035708785.1 Anaerolineales bacterium | reverse complement strand
CCGCGATCGCCATCGTCGCAGGCACGATCATTAGGGAGATTTGCCTCAGGACGCGCGCGGCGAGCGAAACAACCAGTGACGGGTTTTTGCCATAGCCAAACACATTGAACACCACCACGTATGTGCCAACGAACAACACCGTGATGATCATGCCGAACAACACCCATTTGGTTTGTTGTCTTTGCACGGGCGTGGAGAGTTTGCGATAGCGATACACTTGCGCCGCAATCCCTCCTGCAAGGAGGAGGAGGAAAAGCCCGATATCCCATGCCTGTTGCGCGGTGTGACTGTAATTCTCCGCAGTACGGAACTCCGCTTTGTAATTCGGGATGTAGTCCACGAACCAGATTCCGATGCGCCAGATCGGAAGCGGGATCAGAATCCACCAGATCCAGCGCGGGAGCGGTTTTCCATTCGGGAAGAGATAGACAAACCATGCCTGCATGCTTTCTGCCATGCCCGGCAGGATGGCAAGCGCGAGGTAAGGCAGGTTTGCGTTGGCGGTGGGACCGGTGTACAACGCGCCGGTGAACAGCAACATGGATGCCACGACCAAGGTCGCCACCTCGTCCCCGCGCCGCCAGACGAGGATGAACGCAATGATCCCGAAAAAGAGGACGGTGAGGCTGTCCGTGATAACCAATACGTACGCGGGGAACTTCAGGGAAAGACCAGCCGCCCTGAGCGCCTCCTGCGATTCAGGGAGCAGGCGCAAACCGATCTCGAACGAGGTCTTGATGCCCGCAATGAACAGGAAGATCGTGAAGACCGCCATGCCGAGCCACAAGGCGCGCGCGGCTCTCAACCTGAACCCCGTGAGTTTGACGCTTTGAACGGAAGAGGTGCCAACGGACATAGGCATTCATTTTACTATGGGCGCATTCTACGAAAAAAGAGTGTCTCGCTCTTGCAATGCGAGGTGATGTGGCAAAACAGGGACGTGTTGCCAACTAGAATTCTTTTCTAGCAATCTGTGTTTTCACTCTTTTCTTGCTTTATAAAATTCTAATTTGTTGTGCACATGCCTACTCGCTTAATTCGAAGTCAAGGGCAATCGAAGCGCAGTTCATCGAAGACCCTTGATGAGCGAGGAAGGTGTGCGAAATGAGAACAATATTTGAACTAGTAGAGAGTGGAAGGTTTTAGATCAAGTGGTTAAGCCAAATCCATAAAACGCAAGCTTTTAGATAGCACTTGACTGGCAGTGGCAAAATTCAAATTGGCACGCCAGTCAAGTCCAATTTTGTGAAAAAGATCCAAACTGTGAACCATAAATGTGATGTGAGCTTCTAAACCAGAACCGCGCACTTTTGGTCTCTCCCCCAAAGGTCAAGTTTAGAGTTCCTGAGACGTGGAGTGCCAGGGAGCTTCAGACTTTTTTGAATCATATAAAAGATGATCGCTGGGCAGGTATTTACTACCTTGCCTGCACCGGTATGAGGAAGGGTGAAATTCTGGGGCTTCCCATGAGTGCACTTTACCTGGATAAAGGTTATCCGGTGGTGGTGCAAACCCCTTACTTTACCCGAAGCGAAGGGATCATCTTGGAAGAGCCAAAGACCGAAAAATCCCGCCGGATGATAGTTCTGCCGGATTTTGTAAAAGAAGCCCTTAAAATTCATCTAGTGAAGCGCAAGCTACTTTCTCAAAGCCCGTCATGGAAAGAGTCGGGACTCGTGTTTACGACGGGTATTGGAACTCCCATAAATCCCCACAATATGCTCAAGTACTTTAAGGCCCGTACCGCCGAAGCAGGACTGCCCAAAATCAGGTTTCACTCGCTTAGGCATTGGGTCGCTTCGATCCTTCTCGAAAACAACACCCACCCCAAACTGGTTGCAGAGCTTCTTGGTCACTCATCAGTCAACCTTACACTCAATCAATACAGCCACATCATAAACCCACTAAACACCGTTGTTTCGGATACCCTGGACAAAGTGGTAAGCCAGTAAGTAAGCCGTACACGTTAAAACTCAATACACAGAAGTTAAAAGAGTGGAGCAAAAACCCGCGATTTTTATTTATAATTGCACGTATTGGAGAGAAAAACACACAGTGGACGCCTCACCTTCAATCTTCGAATCCAGTGGTTGCGCGTTCGAGCCGCGCCGGGGGCGCCTTCCCTCCTACAGGGACTTATGTCAGACTCACAGCCCGATATAAAACTGATCCGCATGCTGCTGGAGCGCCTGGAACGCACACCGGCCGATTCGCCCTGGGCGCACCGAGCAAGCGGGGTGCGGGGCGCTTTGATGAAAATGTTGGAACAAATGGAGCTGGGCGACGCGATCGATCCGGTAACTTTGAGAGAGGATATGTCGATCGGTTTTCAGATCCTAAAGGAAGCAGCCAGAGCACGTTCCTAAGACGAATCCAGAGATCAATAGCGGATTCAGAAATCAACAGGAGCATCTGCACGATGCTCCTGTGATGATTAAGCTGGCGCTTCTCTCAGAAGATTGGACGTTTCGCTCTGAGCATACCGGCTCTTGACTTGTTCAGTGCGCTCCCCGGGAGTGAAGGACAGCTGTTACGGTCCGCAAAAGAATCTCGAGATCCAGCCGCAGGCTGGCGCGTTCCAGGTAGGCGATATCCAGGCGGAGACGTTCATCGAACTCCAGCTGGGCACGGCCGGTGATCTGCCATAATCCGGTGAGCCCGGGGATGGCATCCAGACGGTGGGTGTGCCACAACTTATAGGTCTCAGGCCCGAAGGACGTAGGTCGTGGGCCAACCAGGCTCATTTCGCCGATGAGGATATTGAGGAACTGAGGTAACTCATCCAGACTCGTCCTGCGCAAAAACCGCCCCAGCGGTGTGACGCGCGGGTCATTTGTGATCTTGAAATCGGGCCACTGAAGTTCATTGAGATGAGCGTACTGGAGTTTCAGCTGCTCCGCGTTGGGTACCATCGTTCGGAACTTGAACATATGAAAGCGGCGCCCACCCTTCCCGGTGCGAAGCTGCTTGAAGATGACGGGCGCGCCCGGGGAGGTAAGCTGAATAATCAAGGCAATGAGCCCGATCAATGGCAGCCACAGGGGAAGAGTCAGTCCCACGAGAACCAGATCCATGGCGCGTTTTGCCAGCAGGTAAGGGCGACCTGTCAGGACCCGCTTCTGCGGATCGAGCTTTCTGAACCATTCTTCCTCGTGCGGGGCAATCACTTCCAAGACAGTCATTCTAATCCTTTATGCACAAAAGCCTGCTAATGCGGCTCCGCCATAACAACGTTATGGTTCACTGCTGTCATTGAGTTGCTGAGGCGTTCGCGCGCGGTCTGCAGCAGATCCTCAAAGGTCAGTGCTTCCTCGGGAAAGGCAGCCACTCCCCACAGGACCCGCAGGCTGGTCCGCCCCTTCACGGCTTGGGCGATCCTCTTGGCGAGCAGAGTTGCATTTCCAAGATCCGTTTCCGGACACAAAACAATAAATCTTCCCCGCCGGTCTCTCATGACAAGGTCGGTCTGGCGGATGCAGTCGTCGATGATCTGCCCGACGCGAGCAGAAGTGAAGCGGCCCAGGAGATCATGCTGAATGCTTTTCAACATTTCCCGCGTCATCGTTTCGTCTTCAGACATCGAGCGAGGGCCCAGGAGGGAATCGGCTTGAACGATCACCAGGCTGAGAGGCCGGTGATAACGCCGACTGCGTGTGAGCTCTATCTTAATCCGCTGGTGTTCGGATTCGATATCGCGAGCGCGGTTGGGAAATGCACTGAGCGCAAGGGCGTCCATGACCGACTCAGCGTGACTGATCTGCAGGGCCAGCTGATGCGCGAACCAGACGCCGGCTTCCAATAAGACAAACTCGAGGGCAATGATGGGCAGGTCAGCCGTATCGGCAGAAAGCAGCCGGTCCCGGATCTGCAACAGAACGAGATACACCCCGGCCCAGGCGGCCAATGGCACAAATACAGGCACGCGCGAAATGGAGGGAAAGAAAAGCGTTACGGGAACTGCGACGATGACGGCAAGGTAAAAATAAGAGGCAAAGTTAATAATGGGCCGGCCGGCATAATCGGCCTGGCCGAGCACGAACATCACTGCGAGATATAAAGCAGCCCAGAAGAATGATCGCTTTAAATTCGTCATAAACTCTTTCCAGTCACCTCAGGATCGAAGCAAAATCGAAATTTGGTTATACTCACGCTGGAAAACCAGAAAACAGCACGCCTCATGTAAGAAAATGACCATCACTGGCTGTCTGGATTTTGATGTATATACTAGACGGCAGACCCATGAGAATGTTACAAAATTCAGCCGGTTTGGGTCAGGGCCGTCGACTCTAAAGGAAAGTCGAGATGAACATTGAGAAATGAACGACCTCTACAACACCGCTCCAGCCCAGATTGTCATGTATACGACCGAATACTGCTCAGATTGCGCTCGCGTGAAGAAGTTCTTCGAGGCAAATAACATCCCGCACCTGCGTGTGGCATTGGAGGGAAACGAGGAAGCCACCGATTTTGTGATCAAGATCAACAAGGGCTATCGAAGCGTTCCGACCATTGTCTTCCCCGATGGGTCCATCCTCGTCGAACCGGATTGGGAGGAGCTCAAGGAGAAATTCTCCGTCTCATGACGCAAAAGGCGGACATCGTCATCTGCGGGGCAGGCATCGGCGGGGTTGCCGCGGCCCGCTTCCTCAGTAAAGCAGGCTTCAAAAACATCCTGCTTCTGGATGAGCGCCCTCCCCTCTCGTTGACGAGCGACCGATCCACCGAATGCTACCGAAACTGGTGGCCCGACCCGGAAATGCTCGCGCTGATGAATTGTTCGATCGATTTGATGGAAGTGATGGCCGGCGAAAGCGGGGATGCCTTTCGGATGAACCGGCGAGGATATCTCTATGTGACCGCCAATGTAGATAGTATCCAGGCTCTGGAAAACGCTTCGCGCGCCAGCTCAGGCCCTGGCGCGGGACCCGTACGTGTTCACCCGTCCACCTCGTTAGACTACCAGCCGGCGCCTGCAGAGGGATTCCGCGACCAGCCAACCGGCGCGGATTTAATCATCGGCAGTGAGCTCATTCGGAAATACTTCCCCTATTTGACGGAACGAGCCGCGGCTGCTCTCCACGTCCGCCGCGCGGGCTGGTTGAGCGCGCAGCAGCTGGGCATGTACCTGCTCGAAACGGCGCGTGGCCGAGGGGTCCGGTTCAAGTCCGGTCGGGTGACAGGCGTGGATGTGACCAAGGGCCGCGTCCAGGGACTCAGGCTGGCCTCGGGAGAACGCGTCGATACCCCCCTGTTTATCAATGCCGCAGGGCCGTATTTAAAGGATGTGGGAAAACTGCTCGGCGTCGACCTCCCTGTTCATACAGAACTGCATCTCAAAGCTGCGATCAACGACCCTCTCGGCGTTGTCGGACGCGATGCTCCGTTGCTGATCTGGAACGATGCGCAATCGTTACCGTGGGATGAGGCAGAGCGCGAGGCACTGGCCGAAGAGGAGGAAACCCGCTGGCTGACGAAGCAATTCCCATCCGGTGTGCATACGCGGCCCGAGGGTGGGCGGGAGAGTCAAACCATCTTGATGTTATGGGAATATCAGCGGAAAGTCATGCAGCCGGTCTGGCCGCCCGCCCTGGATACGCAGTACCCGGAAATCGTCCTGCGCGGGCTCGCCGCGATGCTGCCCCGCATGAGGGAGTACTTTGGCAGGATGCCGCGCCCGCAGCTCGACGGCGGTTACTACACGAAAACCCTTGAGAACCGTCCTCTTGTGGGTCCTATGGGCGTGGACGGCGCGTATGTAATTGGCGCGCTGTCGGGCTATGGGATCATGTCCGCCTGCGGGGCCGGAGAGTTGCTGGCTGCCCATCTGACCGGGCGTGACCTGCCCTGGTATGCCCCGGCCTTCGAGCTGGCAAGATACGATGATCTCGAGTATCAAAGGAAATTGGAAACCCTCGGCGACAGTGGACAGTTATAAAAATGGGAACTACATTCGCTCTTCCCGTAAACCGGGGTCTTTCCCCGCTTCCCGAAAGCGGGATACAATGAAAGGGAGGAGAAGCGATGAAGAAGTATATTTTACTGATCCTGATGGCAAGCATGCTTGCCGGTTGTAATGGCTGGGTGATCCAGCCTTTCCCGAACAATCCACCGACGCCGTTTCTGCCTCCAACACGGACCCCATCCATCTTTACGGCAACGCCGGCCGGCAGCGGGGCAACGGCGACAGCCGGCCTGGCCACCTCAACCCCCCTGCCAACTGAGACCCCGCTGGCGACGCAAACAGAGGCTCCGCCATCCGACACGCCTGTCGTTACATTCACAGATCCTCCCCCGGCGCGATCCATCGCCGTCGAGGTGCTGGGCTGTAATACCAGCATTGACATTACCCACGGCATGGGTGAGGTGACGAATGCATTTGTCATCCTGAGGAACACCGGTAATGTCGAGCTGACAAACCTCCGGGTGACTCTGCATGCGCTTGATGAAGGCCGCGTACATCCCGATAAGACCGTGGAGGTGACGGCCCTCCTGGCCGGCCACGAGGTGACTTTGAAGCTCACGGTGGACAGCACCTATCGGGAGGAAACCCCCATCCAGGTGGAAGTCACGGCTGACGCAGGATTGTTCGAGCGGGTGGGCGCCGACTCCTGCCGCGATATCGGCCTGTTCGCACCTGAACCGGGCTCGCTCAATACACCGGTTCCATCGCAATAGATGTGTAAAGTATAATCACCGCATGACAGAAGAACAATTGACTCCTCTGCGGCGGAAGATCGCCATTCTAATAGACGGGGATAATGCGCAGTCTTCCCTGCTACCCCAGATGCTCGTCGAAGCTGGCCGCCACGGACAGGTGACCGTCCGGCGGATCTACGGGGACTGGACCACCAGCAATATGAATTCCTGGAAGGAAACCTTGAATTATCACGCCTTCCAGCCGATCCAGCAGTTCCGCTATACCATCGCCAAGAACGCCACCGACAGCGCAATGATCATCGACGCGATGGACATCCTGCACTCGGGCGTGGTGGACGGATTCTGCCTGGTTTCCTCCGACAGCGATTACACGCGACTTGCCACGCGCATCCGGGAGACCGGGATCTTCGTGATGGGCATCGGCGAGAAGAAGACCCCAAAACCATTCGTCAACGCCTGCGATGTGTTTGTATATACGGAAAACCTGGTGGAGGAAAAGAAAGCCGCGCAGCAGAAGCGCACCCAGGCGACTCGTACGAAGAAGACTAAGGAAGAAAAAGAAGAACCCGACCCTATGCCGGTCCTGAGCCAGGCGTTCGAGATGGCGGTGGGAGAAGATGGCTGGGCCCCGCTGGCGGGCCTGGGACAGGCACTCTACCAGGTCGACCCGGGCTTCGACCCGCGCACCTATGGTCACAAGCAGCTCTCGCGGATGATCGCTAGCCTCAAAGAGCGGTTTGAATTGAGAACACAGGATGTGGCCGGCAATAGCGTTATGTATGTGAGAATGAAGGAGTAGCAACTACAGGATCCATGTCGATGAGAAATGCGATATGACCTTGTCGATCTTATTGTTGCTGATCATTCTCGCAGTTGCACTACTGCTCTTCTGGTTTGAGTGGGTTTCGCCCGATGTAACGGCGTTGGGCGTCTTACTGGCGCTGATCGTTCTGGAGCTGGTCCCGCTGGAGCGGGCCTTCTCCGGATTTGGCAGTGACACGGTCGTGCTTTTGCTGGGCCTGCTGATCATGACAGCGGCTTTGATGCGGACCGGTGTTGTGGAGGTGGTCAGCCGCAATTTACTGGAGTTTACAAGCAAGTATCCCGGGAGCCTGCTGCCGGCAACCATGGTAGCAGTCGGGTTATTGAGTGCCGTGATCAATAACACGGCCGCAGCCGGGTTCTTTTTGCCGGTGATTCTGGGTTTGAGCCAGCGGTCCAAAATGAGCGCCTCGCGCCTGCTGATGCCGATGGCATTTGCCGCGATCCTGGCCAGTTCGATGACGCTGATAAGCACTTCGACGAACGTTGTGGTGAGCGGGTTGATGACACAGGCGGGCCTTCCGGCGATCGGGATGTTCGAGCTCACGCCGGTTGGCATCCCCGTCCTGGCTGCGGGCCTGGTGTATATGTTGTTTTTTGGTCAGCGTCTAATCCCCGAACGGCCTACACCACAAAGCCTGACGGATATCTTCGAGCTGCGCCCGTTTCTGGCAGAATTGCGGATCGCGCCCGATTCGGCGCTGTCTGGTAGTACGCTGGCTGAGTCCGGCCTGGGCCGGAATTACGACCTCACGGTGCTGGCCATCATTCGAGAGGGGCAGCGGCTGAGGGATCCCTCGGCTGACGCCACGCTGCAGGCGGGAGATACGCTGCTGGTGGAGGGGTCATCTGAGTCGATTTTGAAGATCAAGGATGCTGCGGGGATCGACATCCAGGCGGATGCCAAATTTTCGGATGTCGATCTGGAAAGCGATGGGCTCGGCCTGGCCGAGGTGGTGCTATTGCCAGGCTCGCCGTT
>DASTFG010000030.1:0-3192 GCA_035708785.1 Anaerolineales bacterium | reverse complement strand
GTGCTTCCTGGCAAATCCGATAAAGGACCACCTGGGCTTCGGCAGGCAGGATGGCTTCGCCTGTTACCGTCACGGCAACGGGGATATTCGTTCTTCCCATGAAAGCGTTTCCTAATAATCGCAGCAGGTCGCCCAGGTCCGTGTCTGTGAGGGCGGATGGTCGCAGTTCAACAAGCAGAGAGCGCATTTCGGCCAGCGCACCGCGTGTCAAACGGCGTAGATCTTCCAGCGAACGCCGGGCTTCCTCTGGTTCACGTTCCCACAAACGCGGCAGAACTTCGGCGATCAGGCCAGCTGAAAAGAGAGACTGGTTAATGGCATCGTGCAGATTGCGCGCCAGGTTCTGGCGTTCCTCCATGACCGCCAGCGTCTGCGCATCTTTATAAAGTTCCGCGTTGACAATGGTCAGGGCGGCCTGGTTGGCCACGCTAAGCGCCAGATCGGCATGATGAGGTGTGAAGTAATTGTGTTTCTCATGCGCTACACCGATACCACCGAGCACGCGGCCTTTCACCGCCAGCGGTACCCACATCCACGAGCGCATCCCTTCAAGCAACACAGCAGCCCCATCCTCTAGAAGCGAACGCAGAAATTGCGCCTGCGGGTTATCACTCCAGATATCCTTGATGCGGATGGGCCGGTGCCCGTTGAACAGCGCGGCCAGGGTTTCCGTCCCCTGCAGGTGGATCCGGAAAGGCAACCTTCCTTCCAGTTGCGCCGTCCCACGCGTTGCCAGGGTGACCAGGGTAGAGTCTTCCAGCGCGAATAATCCGCAATGGGTGTACTCAATGATCTCTCGCAACTGGTCGAGGATCAAACCTGGCTGGAACTCCAGAGTGGAGGCCAGGGCATGGGAGATGGCGAGCAGAGTCGCCTGTTCCCGCATTTGGGCTTCTATCTTTTCGCCCAGGAGTTTTTCAGTCTGAATACGCTGGCTGACATCCCGCATGACACTCAACAGGCATGGCCGGCCTCGATAGTTGATTATCGATCTGTGTTCTTCGACGTGAAACGGTGAGCCATCCCTGCGTATGTGGATGATAAGCGATTCGAATACACTACCCGATTCAGCCTTGCGGACCTGCTCCCTTAGCCAGGCGCGGCTCTCAGGAAGCATAAAGACAGCCGGATCCAGTCCGATGAATTCCTGGCGCGTGTAACCGTGCATCTCACATGCCGCGGGGTTGGCTTCAACCACGGAGTCCAACTCCATATCATAGATAACCAACCCATCGCCTACGGCTTCGAAGATGTTCCGGAACTGTTCTTCAGAAGTTAACCGGCTGTCAGGAGCTTTACTCATAAAACGTACCTTTTGCTTGATGTGGCTTCATGTATCTATGCATTGTACTGCAATAGTCAAATAATATTGTCGCCTTTGTTCAGTCAACAACACGATGCTGAATCTCAGGCCGACACGGATTACAGCGGAATTATCGCAAAGATTGTTCAGTTTGATATTGCCCCGTATTTTGACCCAATAGTGTGTTACACTGATACAGGCATTTTATAAACAATGTGTTTATCAATCGGGGGAAAAGGAGGAGGTTCCATAGGGAACATCCATCAATACCTAGGCCCAGTTGCTCTGAATTTGCTCGATTAGTAGTAGAGGAAAAGATTTATGAATAAAAGAGAAACCGTAGAAGCCCTCATGGACGCGGTCCAGAAGGGCGATCTCGAGATTGCAGAATCCATGCTCGCTGATGATTTTCAGTTCAGCGGCTCTGTCCCTGAGCCGATCAATAAGGAAGCCTGGCTTGGAATGAGTTCCAGCTTGAGGACCGCCTTTCCGGACCTGGACTATCATTTCAAGGTGATCGGCACGCAAGGTGATGTAGTAAGAACCACTTCACAACTGAGCGGGACACACACCGGCTCATTAGATCTGACGAACATGCAAATGGGAGTGATTCCTGCAACGAACAAGACTTTTGTTGCCACACGTGAAAAGACAAAGATAACTGTCAAAGAGAATAAGATTACTGCCTGGGCAGTCGAGCCAACTCAAGGTGCAGGTGTGATGGAAATCCTGAAGCAGCTCGATGTCGAAATGCCGGCAGCATAGTCTTTTACAGCCTCAATATGCATTCCAAGGAATGCCCTGTTGAGCGACGAACAACTCGATTTGTGTTGTAATACAGCCGCCAACCCTGTTATGGGGTCGGCAGCATTTCTTATCCCGACAATCTTGTCGGACATGTGCCCTTTAGGGTAGAAAGCAGCGCCAAAAATGGAAACCAAGCTATATATAGGCAATCTTGCGAAGTCAACCACGGAGGATGAACTGAATACCCTCTTCGCAGAGGCAGGCAAGGTCACCGCGGTGGAAGTGATCAAGGAACGCAAAAGCGGTGAATCCAGGGGGTTTGCCTTCATAACGATGAGCGAGCAGAGCGAAGCCGACAAGGCTGTCAGCATGTTCGATGCGTATTCATTAAGCGATCACGCCCTGAAGGTGAGTCCAGCCAAACCGCGCTAGGACGCGCAGGAATGGGAATGGCCGTAACGATTGAGCCGTAGGAGATAGGCTTCCATCTTCAATGGGGAGGGACTCTCTTTCGATCTTTTCGAATGGCAAAAAACTCGTTAAGCGTTTCCTCCCTCCGCGTGCTATAATGATATTGAGAGGTATCGCCTGCATAGGGGGGACTCCCTGCTGGCTTTCTTTCCCTCCCAGTAAAGGAGTTTGCCATGGAAAAGAAAAACCCATTGCTCGCGGGGCTGTTTAACATGCTGGTACCCGGCTCAGGTTACTGGTATGTGGATCAGGATCGCGGACGTTTCATCAAGACGCTCATTCTTGGAGTCGCTGCGATCGCCGCATTGATCGCGGTGGGAACTATCTTCCAGAACACGGTGGGTTTTCCCCTACCCCAGGGCGTATGCATCGGCATCCTTTTGCTGTTCGTCTTAGTGCCATTGTTTCGCAACGGGCAGAGAGCCGCCTTTCACCATAATTTTGTGCTGGATAACGCCGCCATGTACACGATGAGGCAGCACGGCACGGGCGAGACCCAACTTGCAAGAAATCAGCATCTGCGCGACAAGGGACTAATCTCGGAGCAGGAGTACGACAGCCGTAAAGATAGCATTACTTCAAAGCAGTAAAGACCTGAGTGTCAAAACCCCAACTGGCCGAAAAGCATGAAAAGCCACGGCCGGTCTTTTCATACGGAATCCACTTCAAAA
>DASTFG010000029.1:0-6596 GCA_035708785.1 Anaerolineales bacterium | reverse complement strand
GAGCGGTAAGAATAAAGAGCGTGTAATCTACAGGCTTGCAAGCCATCCTGCCTTAGATTTTCATCATCCAGGCAAAACAGGAGAAATTTGGCGAAAATAGCGCCAAAGCAGGGTATGACTTATGTCAGAAGGGCGGAGCGTCGGTGCTATGGCACATCGAAGCTCGATACCCATAACAGTCAGGGCAATGCAAACCACTTCAGAGCAACAGGAAAATGAATACGGTGACCATCACTAATCATCAACAGCCAGCGTCTCCAGTCAGGCCAGTATGGGTTTTGGTACGCGCGTCTGGTATCAAACTCCAGTCAGAGAAAATGTCCACATTGAAGACAACTGTATTGTCGGCAAGGATGTGTGCATTGATTTTAGTGTCTGGATTGGCGACAACGTAAAATACAGAATGGAGCACTTGTCTATCGCGGCACCCTGACCTGTCGCTATGGCGTTGACCTATTGATCAGGGCAGTTGATCTGGCTCGCCGGAAGATACCCGGGATCCATTGAGCTATTCAGGGGCCGGGGGAATTCGCGCAGGAACGGCGGGAGCTGGTGCAGGAACTGGTGCTACACGATCATGTCACTCTGATTGGGTTTGCTCTGCCGACCGCGGAGCTCCCGGGCCTGATCCGAGAGGCCAATGCAGGATTATACCGAACCGGAGCGACCTGTTCACAGCCGAGCTCCTCCCAACCAAATTGCTTGAATATGTTGCGCTTCACGTGCCCGTCATCGCCGCGCGGACTCCGGGAATCGAGACCTACTTTGACGAGAATATGGTTCAGTTTTTCAAACCGGAAGATGTCAATGCCCTCCGTGATGCAATCATTTACTTCTACGAAAGCCGCGAGCAAAGAGAACAACTGGCCAAAGCGTCAGCTCGCTTCAATCATAAATATAGCTGGAGCAATATTGCGGGCCAGTATCTTGCGGTGGTGCAATCGCTGGCGAATTCCTCGTTATCTTGGTGAGTAGACCGGAAATATGCGTGACAAAAAGGTTCTGATCGTTGATGATGATGCTGACTTTGTGCGCCTGACGAGCCTGCTCTTCAAAAGAGAGGGAGCGCAGATTATTATCGCGCCTGACGGGCTGGAAGGTATCGGTAAATTCATCAGCACTTCTCCCGATCTGATCCTCTTAGATCTCATGCTTCCCGGTATGAATGGCTTGGAACTCTGTGAAAAGGTACAGGAGGTTTCGGATACCCCCATTATCATGATTACGGCTTTCTATGATGAAAAAGTAATGCTTCGAGGCCTGGAGGCAGGGGCCGATGATTTTTTGTCAAAACTCCTAAATCCGCAGATTCTGCTGGCACGTGCCAAGGCGGTCTTGCGTCGGGCGGAACGTGTGAAAATTCAAGCAGATTCCCTCACTTATCAGAATGGTTATTTGAGCATGGATGTTGCAAAGCGTGATGTTCTCATCCTCGGTAACAGGGTCAAACTAACCCCGGTTGAGTTTCGCTTGCTGTTATACCTGGTACACCATGCAGGTCAGGTGCTGACATATCACCGGATCTTGGCTCATATTTGGGGTGATGAATACCGCCAATGCACTGAATATGTCCACGTTTACATTTCACACCTGCGTCGTAAGATTGAAGAAGATCCTAAGCATCCCCGCAATATTTTGACGGTCCATGGCGTCGGGTACGTGTTTGAGATGGATGAAATGACCTCTAGCTCGTAGATCGGAGGCGCTCCGCGAGGTGCTCACTGTCGAGAGGCTGTTTCGTCGGCAAAGAACTGAACCGTCCGTGCTTGTGGTTGGCACGGACGGTTCAGTTTTCTATTAATTCTTAACAAACCATCTGGTACCCCTCCCTGGAGGGGGATAGGGCACTTGCCCATCCCTTCGATTGCACGTACAATCAGAGCGGTATAAAAGTAGTATTGAATCCAAAATTAGGAAAGGGAACGTCATGACCGACCTGAAGGAGTTCGGCGAGAGTATCGTTCATAATCTTGAGAAGGTGATCGTAGGGAAAAGGCAATCTGTGGAGCTAGTGGTCATTGGTCTGCTTTGCCAGGGACACGTTTTGATCGAGGATGTACCGGGTGTGGGAAAGACCATGCTTGCTCGAAGCCTGGCAAAATCGCTGAATTGCACATTCAACCGTATTCAATTCACGCCTGACATGCTGCCCAGCGATGTGACGGGCGTTTCCATTTTTAATCAGCAGAAACGCGAGTTTGAGTTCCGGGCGGGGCCGATCATGGGCCAGATTGTCCTGGCGGATGAAGTTAACCGCGCCACCCCAAAGACTCAAGCCGCCCTGCTCGAAGCCATGGAAGAACGCCAGGTGACGGTAGATGGGGCTACGCATCCTCTCCCAAAACCGTTCATGGTCCTTGCTACCCAGAACCCCATTGAATATGAGGGAACGTTTCCGCTCCCCGAAGCGCAGCTTGACCGTTTCCTGCTGCGCGTACGGATGGGATATCCCAATGCGACGGAGGAGATGAGAGTCTTGAATGAGCAGCAGTTCCGGCACCCGATCGACTCCCTTGAGCCGGTTGTCAAGGTCAAGGATCTCATGAAAGCCATCGAAGATATCCGCAGGATCTACGTTTCTCCCGCGATCCAGAAATACATTATTGACCTGGTGGGGCGGACGCGGCACAGTGGGGATGTTTATCTGGGTGCGAGCCCGCGCGGGAGCCTGGCTCTGTTTCGCGCCGGGCAGGCGCGTGCCTCACTGCAGGGCCGCGATCATGTGCTGCCGGACGATATCAAGGCGCTGGCAATCCCTGTGCTTGGACATCGCATCATCGTCTCGCCGGCCGCGCGCCTGCGCGAACTGAGCGCAGATCGGATCGTGCAAGAGATCCTATATAGCGCGCCCGTCCCCGGTGGCGACTACCAGGCTGATTCTGCCAGGGAAAAGGTCAAAGAAACGTGACGCCTGGCCGGATCTTTGTCTTTTTGATTTTTGCAGTCGGGGCAATTGGGACCAGTGTGAACGGCGCGGTGTTTTTTATCCGCCTGCTGTATCTCGGATCGCTGCTGATCATCCTGGCATGGATTTTGAGGATGATCGCGCTGAATGGCATCCAGGTCGAACGGCAGGCGCGCTCCTTGCGTGCCAGCGTGGGGGACATCTTCGAAGAGCATTTTGACGTGACCAACGCCAGCCGGCTGCCAAAACTCTGGCTCGAAGTATCCAACGAATCGTCCATTCCCAACGCCACTGGCTCGCGGCTGATTACCTTTTTGCGTCCGCGCCAGAGGCGTTCCTACACGGCCCGCACCTGGCTCACGAACCGCGGCGGCTTCATACTCGGGCCGACCCGGATCACGTCCGGGGATCCTTTCGGCATCTTCCGGGTTTCACGCCTGTACCCCGCCTCGTCCACGCTGATGGTTCTGCCGATGATCTTCCATGTGAACCAGTTCCTTTCCCCACCCGGGCTGCTTCCCGGAGGCAAGGCGATCCGGCGGAAATCGATCGATATCACGCCTCACGCTGCCGGGGTGCGTGAATATGTCCCCGGCGACCCGATGAAGCGCATCCACTGGCCGACAAGCATCCGCCGCGACCAGTTGATGGTCAAGGAGTTCGAGCAGGATCCGCAGGCGGAGGTCTGGCTCTTTCTGGATACGTATAAAAGCGTTCACTTTGAAAAGGCCGCTGACGAGCATGCCTCTCCGGTGGACGATCTTCTGCTGCTGCGCCGCCCCCAGATCAAGCTACCGCGCGCCACGCTCGAATACTCGGTCAGCATTACGGCCTCGTTGGCGCACTACTTCCTTGAACAGCGTCGCACTGTTGGGCTGGTTACATCCCTGGGCCGCTCTTATAAGGTGATCCCTGCCGAACGCAGTGAGCGCCAGGAGGCCAAGATTCTCGAGGCGCTTGCGTTCGTGCAGGCCGAGAGCGCTTTCACACTCCCGAGCCTGGTCACCGCTCAGATGGGACAATTGCCGCAGGGGAGCAGCGCGATCCTCATCACGCCGATGGTCTGGCCTGAGCTGGTGATTGCCGTGGACAGTCTCCAGCGGCGCAACTTGCGGGCTGTGGTCGTTTTGCTCATGGCGCAGTCCTTTGGCAGCCGCGGCAGCAATGAAGACCTCGCAAAATCGCTGGAAGAACGCAACGTCCCCGTCTGCCGGGTGTATTGTGACGCCGATCTATCGGAGACGCTTTCGAGTTTTGCGAATACCGCCTTTTCACAGGAACTTGCATGGCGCAAGCCCGTGTTGTCACACTTGACTTGAACTTTCAGGGCCGCCCGCACGCCATCGCTGCCTATCTGATACGGCATGGCGATGGCGCCATCCTGATCGAGAGCGGACCGGGATCGACTCGCGCGGCGCTGCAAGCTGGGCTGGCGAAAGAGGGGTTATCTCCCCTCGATGTGACTCATGTTCTGCTGACGCATATCCATCTCGACCACGCCGGGGCGGCGGGATGGCTCGCCCGGCAGGGCGCGGAGATTTATGTCCATCCGGTCGGCGCGCCGCACATGATCAACCCGGAAAAACTCTTGGCCAGTGCCGGGCGCATTTACGGCAGCAAGATGCAGTCATTGTGGGGTGAGTTCCTGCCTGTGCCGGAGGATAAATTGAGGGTCCCGCAAGATGGGGAGCGAATATTAATTGGTAATCTGGAATTTGTGCCCGTAAATACGCCTGGGCATGCCGAGCATCATTACGCCTATCTGTTCGAGGATATCTGTTTCAGCGGAGATGTGGGCGGCGTCAGAATCCCTGGTTATCCATACTTGCGGATCCCGATGCCGCCGCCCGAGCTGCATCTTGGGCGCTGGCGTGAAAGCATTGCCCGCCTGAAGAAAGGGAAGTTTAAGCGCATCGCGCCGACCCATTTTGGCCTCTACAATGATGCTGAATGGCATTTGCACGAAGTCGAAAAGGGATTGGACAGTGCCGAGCGCTGGCTCGAGAAAATGATGGCGGAGGACCCATCCCCGCCGGTCGAGGCCCTGCGGCAAAGCTTCACCGACTGGATGGAAGAAGAAGCCGTGCAGATGAATCTCAGCCCGGATGTGATGAAGGCCTATCAACTGGCCAACCCGCCCGGTATGAGCGCGGATGGGTTGCTGAGGTACTGGAAAAAGGTACGCACCGCATGATAAGATTACAGGGTGCCACCTAAATATTGGAAACACGGGTCAAAATGTGAAGTTTCGATGAAATCGAAAAGCGCCGCAGGGCATGAAACAAGCGGCAACAGCGCTCTTGGGCGCTGTTTTTCTGTGTCATTGACGGATGTCATATTGAACAGGTGATGCTTGAGACAAGGCAGCACTGTCTGTTCAAGATATACTATATCCCTAAGGAGTTTGCATGAAACATTTCCTCGCCGTCTCGGATCTAGCCTCGGGGGAAGTGCAGGATTTGCTCGACCTGGCAGTAAAACTCAAAGAAGAACATTTTAAGAAAGGCAACCCACCCTATTTCAAGGGCAAGGTGCTGGCGATGATCTTTCAAAAGCCCAGCCTGCGGACCCGCGTCTCGTTCGATATGGCGATGCGCCATTGTGGGGGTGATGCCCTCTATCTCTCGCCGAATGAGATCGGCCTGGGCAAGCGCGAATCGATCGCCGATATCGCCCGCGTCATGTCGGGATATGTGCAAGCGCTGATGGCGCGAGTGTTCGAGCATGAACACGTGCTGCAACTGGCCCAGTGGTCTGAGGTGCCGGTCATCAATGGCTTGAGCGATTACAACCATCCCTGCCAGGGAATGTCTGACGCGCTCACCATTCAGGAAAAATTCGGCAAGGCCAAAGGCTTGAACGTGGCGTACGTGGGGGATGGCAACAATGTAGCTGTCTCACTCATGCATGTCTGCGCAAAGCTGGGATGGAACTTTACAATTGCCAACCCGGAAAATTTTGATATCAGCCCCAAGGCGGTTGAGATCGCCAAGGAGATCATCAAGGAGACCGGCTCCACAGTTGCTTTCGTCCGCGACCCTTATGAGGCGGTAAAGGGCGCGCAGGTGATCTATACCGACACCTGGACATCTATGGGACAGGAAGAAGAGACGACCAAGCGCGAGGAAGTGTTCCCCCCGTATCAGGTCAACGCACAATTGGTCGGCGAGGCCGATAAGGATGTGATCGTGATGCACTGCCTGCCCGCCCACCGCAACCATGAGCTGACCGACGAGGTGGCGGACAGCCCACATTCGGTGATCTTCCCGCAGGCGCATAACCGCCTCCATATGCAGAAGGCCATATTGGCCAGATTGTTCGGTGTGGTGTAATCTAGCCGCCCTGTAGCGGCAGGCAGCGGCCTGCCGCTACAGGGCCAGACTGGTTTATTCATGAAGACAAAAGACTATATTACCTTAGAAGAACAATACGGGGCGCATAACTACCATCCTCTCGATGTGGTGATCGAACGGGGGGAGGGCGTCTGGGTCTATGACGTCGATGGAAAGAGATATCTGGATTGCCTGTCTGCCTATTCCGCCCTCAACCAGGGGCATGTCCACCCTGATATACTCAGTGCACTGCTAGAACAGGCACAGAAAGTCTCACTCACCTCGCGCGCCTTCCGAAACGACCAGCTCCCCCTGCTCTATAAAGAGCTCTCCGAGATGACGGGCTATGAGATGTCTCT
>DASTFG010000028.1:0-10848 GCA_035708785.1 Anaerolineales bacterium | reverse complement strand
AGCTTTGGATCGACGGGCAATGGCAGGATACGCGGGGTGGAAAGGCCATGCCGATTGAAGACCCGACCACAGGAAGCCAGATTGCCGAAGTGATCGACGCCAGCAAAGAGGATGTAGATCGGGCCGTGCAGGCGGCCAAGCGCGCCTTTTACGATGGCCGCTGGTCGAAGAAGACACCCAGCGACCGTTCCAAAGCCATTTGGAAGCTAGCCGACCTGCTCGAGGCGAATGCTGAGGAGCTGGCCAAGGTCGAGTCCGAAAACACAGGCAAGCCCTATCAATTCGTCAGCCTGGGCGGTGACATTCCCTTTGCGGTGGATAATCTGCGCTTTTTTGCCAGCGCAGCGCGCGACACGCATGGCAACCATGCCGGCGAATTCATGGCCGGCTACACCTCCATCTATCGCCGCGAGCCCGTCGGCGTGGTCGGGCAGATCGCGCCCTGGAACTATCCCATCATGATGGCCGCCTGGAAGATCGGTCCGGCGCTGGCCGCAGGCTGTACGGTCGTCCTCAAGCCCGCGCCCGGGACGCCGCTGACCACGCTGCTCTTCGGCGAGCTGATCAAGGAGGCAGGGATTCCCGACGGCGTGGTGAACATCCTCTCGGGCGGCAATGAGACGGGCCAGGCCATCGTCGAGCATCCGGATGTACGCATGGTCAGCCTGACGGGTTCGACGGCGACCGGTAAGAAGATCATGAAGGTCGCCGCAGATACCCTCAAGCGCGTCCACCTGGAGCTGGGCGGCAAGGCCCCATTGATCGTGTTCGACGACGCGGATCCGGAGCTGGTCGCTGCAAAGGCTTCGGTGGCCGCGACCCTGAACACGGGCCAGGACTGCACCGCGGCGACGCGCGTCTATGTCGAAAAGGGCAGGGCCAAAGAGATGCGAGATGCGGTCGTCGAAGCCATGAAGAATATCAAGATCGGCATGCCCTTCGACGATGGAGTCCAGATGGGGCCGTTGATCTCCAGCGTGCAGCGTGAGCGCGTCTCCGGCTATGTGGAACGCGCCAAGGCCCAGGGCGCGGACGTGCTCATCGGCGGTGGAATCCCCAAGGGCTTCGACAAAGGCTATTACTACGAGCCGACCGTGCTGGCCAACGTCGGGCAGGACTGGGAGATCGTGCAGAGCGAGGTCTTCGGGCCGGTGGTGACCGTACAGGAGTTCGAGGACGAAGAACAGGCGCTGCGGATGGGCAACGATGTGCTGTATGGACTGGCCGCCTCCATCTTCACGAAAGACGTCGGGCGTGCCATGCGCCTCTCTTCCGAGCTCGAATTTGGCACCATCTGGATCAATGATCATCTGCCGCTGGCCTCCGAAGCTCCACACGGCGGCTTCAAGCAGTCCGGCTTTGGCAAGGACCTGTCTGCCGAGGCGATCGGCGATTATCAGATTACCAAGCATGTGATGATCGCGCAGGCCTGAGTTTTCATGAACACTCTATACACCGAAAACTTTCCGCACATGTCGCCTGTCTGGGGGCGGCTTTTCAACTTCGTCGCCGAACGGGCCGAAGGCTCGTATATCTATACAGTAGACGGAAGGAAACTTCTCGACTTCACCTGCGGCATCGGCGTGACGAATACAGGACACTGCCACCCAAAGGTCGTGGAGGCGATCCGCGAGCAGGCGGGGCTGTTCCTTCACGCGCAGGCAAATATTGTCATCCACCAGCCCATGCTGCGATTGATCGAAGAGCTCCGCAAAATTGTGCCTCCTTCGATCGATGGGTTCTTCTTCAGCAACTCGGGCGCGGAAGCGATCGAAGGCGCGGTCAAGCTGGCGCGCGTCGCGACGGGCAGGCAAAACGTCATCGTGTTCAGCGGCTCCTTCCACGGGCGGACTGCCGGCACGATGGCGCTGACCACCTCGAAGACGATCTACCGCGCCGGCTTCGGGCCTTTGCCGTCGGGCGTGTTCGTGGCGCCCTTCCCCTACGCCTTCCGTCTGGGCATGACCGAGGAGGAGGCCAGCCGATATTCCCTAGAGCAGCTGGAATACCTGCTCGCCTCCCAGACGGCTCCAAAGGAAACCGCGGCGATCCTGATCGAATCGGTCCTGGGTGAGGGCGGGTATGTGGTTCCCCCCGCGTCGTTTATGAAAGGACTGCGCGAGGTCTGCGACCGGCACGGCATCCTGCTCATCTTCGACGAGATCCAATCCGGCTTTGGGCGGACCGGGAAATGGTTCGCGCTCGAGCATTTCGGGGTCGTGCCCGATATCATCACCGCGGCCAAAGGGATCGCCTCCGGCCTGCCGCTCTCGGGTGTGTTCAGCCGTCTCGACCTGATGAAGAAATGGGAGGTCGGCTCGCACGGCGGGACGTATGGCGGCAACGCGGTCGCCTGCGCAGCCGGCGTCGCCACGATCCGGGCCATGCGCGAGGAGAAGATGCTCGAGAACGCTAGCGAGCGCGGCCTTCAGCTGATGACCGGCCTGCGGAAACTCCAGGAGGAGTACTCGCAGATCGGCGATGTGCGCGGCAAAGGCCTGATGATCGGGACCGAGTTTGTGATGAATGGTCGTCCTGACAAAGCCAAACAGCTGGCCAAAGATATCGTCCACGCTGCGGAAGAAGGAGGTCTGCTCCTCCTGACTTGCGGTACCTACGACAACACCATTCGCTGGATCCCTGCGCTGAATGTGACCTCGGAGCAGATCAATGACGGCTTGAATACTTTCGGGGAGGCGGTGAGGGAGGTGATAAAGCAAAATTAATCTTATCAGATATTACGCAGCAAGATGTGGATCAAAGGTATTTTGAAGGGGCCGTGCAATCCCTGTCTGGGTAAAATCCATTCTTGGTTCCCTGGGATTTCCCGTGAAAGGGTATCTACCACGGAAATTCCCAAAGAGCCCCATTCTTTTCAAGGGGAATGAGTGATGTATAATGTGATGTATGGTCAGAGGAGCATCATATGTCACAGATGGTTCGGAAACAGATTTACATCCATAAGGGCCAGGAGGAGCGGCTGAAAAAGATTGCCGAGGCGCGCGGGGTCAGCGAAGCGGAGATTATCCGCCGCGCCCTGGAAAACGAATTGAAGCGTGCCGGTTATCGCCCCGCATATGACAACGAAGCATGGCAGAGACTTTACACTGCGATACAGGAAATGGACAAGCTGCCTCCTGTACCTCAAAAAAAGCGCGATTGGAAACGGGAAGACCTTTATGAAGAACGCATGAAACGCTATGACAGAAATACTGATTGATACCAATATTCTCGTCTACGTGTTCGATCTCGCTGAGGCATCAAAACGCTCGCATTCGGTGGTGATCATGCGGGAGCTGCAAAACAGATCGTTGGGCTGCCTGAGCATTCAATGCCTTTCAGAATTTTTTAATGCGACTGCACGGGGCACATCTCCTAAACTGACGATCAACGTTGCACTTCAGTACTTACAGGATTATTTGCTGGCGTTTCCCACCTTCCCGTTGACACCGTCCATTGTCCTTGAAGCAGCACGTGCCGTCCGGGATCACTCAATTTCCTTCTATGACGCGCAGATCTGGGCTTCAGCGCTGATCAATGATATTCCAATTGTATTCAGTGAAGATTTCCAAGATGGACGCGTTATAGAAGGCGTGCGATTCGTAAATCCCTTTGCTGAGACCTTCGAACTGGATAAATGGATTTGAGTGCATACAATCCTCTGGTCGGGCGCGTGAATGACCGTGAACAGACCCTGAAGTACAAGCCCGTTCCCGACGGTGGAGCTGTCTTCGGCGCAATCGGGAGACCCGCGCCGAGCAGATAACCAGCAGTTCAACTGTCGCCGGATCCGGGGGGTTTAATCACTATACACTGTAAATTTACAGTGTATAGTTACTTTTCAGCCCATGATTAATCACTGGCTTGGTCCATCAGGCTCAGCAGCTTGGTCGTCGTATTCCAGTTGCGGATCGTCATGCTCTGGTAAACGGGCAGGCCGATGATGCGGCTCAGGTGGCTCTGGGTCGCTCTGCTGATCAGCCGCGAAAAATACAGCACACCCTTCCCGCCAAAGGCCTGGTCCACGCCTTCCTTCGTGGAGACGCTCTTCATGGCCTGGGCGGCGGTCAGTGGTGCTTTCAGGAAGATAACATCGTAACGGTATGTCCCCGGATGGTCCCCAAAACCCTCCGGCGCACGCGCCGCGATTTCCTTCATCTGCTTGTGCGAGCGCACCACCACCCGCGATTCATAGTTGAACGTTTTGGACAGGGCTTCCTCGATCCGGCTTTCCAGTGTCGCCCGGTCTGGCCTGTCCGCATTGAAGAGGACATTGCCGCTCTGAATGTAGGTGCTCACATTCTCGAAGCCCAGCGCCTCGAAACAAGCCTTCAAGTCCGCCATCTTGATCAGGTTCTTGCCGCCGACATTGATGCCGCGCAGTAAGGCTACGAATCGGTTCATCCCTGCCTCATCATAGGAGTGACTCTGCCCCGCAGCAAATCTGCGGGGCAGGCTCTTTATTATTCAGAAATAGAATTCAACGACGACGATATTCTGAGGAGAAAGTCTGAAAGGTCTTTGTGCCGTTCGGTCGCTTTCAGCACCGCCGCCAGGAAGGCATAGTTTTCGATGACGGAGTTCAGCTCCCGGGCAGAGCCGTAGCGTCGCCAGATTGTCGTGTAATCCTTGATCAGGTCCTCGAGTAGCTCTTCGCCGAAACCGTTAGAGCCCGACTGAACGTAGTCAACCAAATGACCGACGAGATTTGCATCCGTGCCGCCGATGCCGGCCCAAAAATCATCCGGCGCATGCAGTTTCTCGAGCTCGGCCAGCCGGGCAGACTCTCTTGCCAGGTCCGCGAGCAGCGGAAAAGCTTTCTGAGTCTCGTCCGGGTCGTTAGCGCGGAGAAGGCGGGCGATCTTCGCCGTCAGATGGTTCGTCAGCGGATAAGGTGTTTTGGTGGCTGCCAGGTCCCAGGCCTGCTTGTACGCAGATTCCATATTCTTCAGAGCCAGGTCGCAGACATCGGGCGAATTCTCGCTGGAGATGCGCGCCAGGCGTTTGTAACCGCTCCCGACCATCGACCAGCGCTCGGGTGTGCCGCCCAGCGTCTTGATCAGCGACTTTAATGTCTTGATCTGTGCCTCGATCAGCGACCTGGATTTTTCGTATTGGTCGGGGTCGGCTTCGAAGGCTGTAACCGCCAGACGGATACTGAGATTGGCCAGCTGCTCGATCGCTTTGATCGAAGCGCCGCAGTTCTCATTTTTCAGCGCCAGCTCGTAATACTTTATGGCCCGGTCGAACAGGAACATCTCGGCAAACGCCTCGCCCAGCGCTTCCTGCAGGCGTGAGTCCTCCAGCCAGGCAGGGCATTCATCTTCAATCTTCCTCTGCAGGCTCACCAATCCTTCGCGCAGGGCCGCGATTCCCGCCGCCGACGTGGTTTTCGCCGATCCGCTCAGCTTTTTGATCTCGACGACGGCTTCTTCGATATCCACGAACGAATCAGCTCCCTGGCGGGCACCATCCCTCATCACAACCAGTCGGTAAGCGGGATCGCCATAGCACTGGTAGGCAGCCCAGGTGTTGGTCCTGTCCTTGTGCAGCTCATAGGTCTCGATCCGGGCTTCCTTGACTGCATCTCCAAAGGTGGCTCCCTTGAGCAGCTCATCATAGAACACATCTGCGAACGTCAGAGCGGCTGAATCGTCCACGGCCCAGCCGGCCGCGATCACGGCCTTGACGCCCATCTCGATCAATTCCTGTGCCAGGCTGGCCGCGAGTTTATTGAATTCGTAGCCGGCCGCCCCGTTCGTCGAGTCCAGTTTTCCCAGGTGGCAGCAATTGATAAAGACCAGCTCCGGGATATCCGTTTTGTTCCTGATCTCGTTGGCCGTCAGGAAAATATCGTTTCCGAGCACCATCCCCGTATAGATCCTCGTTTCTTCGCCGTCGGGCTGTTTGACCGGGTAGCGGTAAACGCCATGGCCGGCCAGGTGGAGTACCCGGTAGTCATTGGAAAACAGGCTGTTCATGATCGAGTTCGACCCGGTATAGATCTCCGGGACCACGTTGTACCCAAATTCCGTGAACTTGGCGGCGACCAGGCTGGCTTCCTGCTGGGCACCAGGCAGGTCCGTGAAGTCTGCGGAGGTATTGGCAGGGTTGCCGACTACCAGGATATTTTTATTTTGGACATCCACGACTCTTTCCTGGAACGTGGATGTACTGAACTGCCGGATCATGCCAACCTGAACGACCAGAGGTCGGTCCTGGCCGATCCTGCGGTCGTAGATCAATTCCCAGGGATAGTGAGCCGTCCCCGGGTCCAGGACGAACAGGATGTTGTTGAGGTCCCGGAACGCGCCCTTGAGCCGGTTGGGGATCATTAATTCGAACATGGCAATGGCCAGGCTCTGGTCCCATTGGGGATTCCCGACCGCCTGCGAGACCAGGCCGTCGATATTGCTTTTCTGCACACCCTGTTGGGATTCCTCCGACCGGGCCCGGTCTGTTGGCACCGTGAAGATCAGGGAATCGTCCTTCCCTGCGCGCACATGGATACGGCGCCACCACCCGGCCGGCTCCTCATACGCCAGGCGCTGGAAGCCGCCGCGCAGGCTGCGCAGGAGTGGGTCCACGGCGAATTCGGGCTTGTTGGCGTGCGTGCGCAGCGCCCGGGCTGCCAGGATCGCCTGGTCTTTGAAGAGCTCGATGAACTGGATTTCGGTGATGCGCACGCGCTGCAGAGCGTCCTCCACCTGGGCAAAGCTTTTGTTGGCCTGCTCGACGCCGCTCAGGATCGCGTCCACCGAGTTCGACACCGAGAGTCCCGTGCCTCCTGCGCCGATCAACAGGGTCGAGACAGCCAGGTTTCCCTCTTCTCCGAGCAGGTTGTTTTCGGCGGCTTTCAGCCCGTACTCCCGCATCGCATTGGCGAAGGACTGGGTCAGCTTTCGGGGCGATAGCTCGCCCGCCTTCCCAAGGCCGACGATGATCGCGCCGCCCGGTTTCTGGCCCGGGTCGTTCAGAACGACCTCGGCCGTGCCTTCCGGTCCGGGATACAGTCCGAGCCTGTGGCGGGCAGATAACCGGCCGTTCAAGTGATAGTCCAGGGCTTTTTCCGCGTTGTAAAGGGCATCGCCCTCGTAATGGCCCACCGCAACCGGGTCGTTGCAGAAAGACAGGTTGCCATGTGCGACGGTCACTCTGACGGGCTGCCCGGAAGGCGCGGCGAGCGGGGTGGGCGCGGCGCCCAGGACAATTTGCTCCAGATCGATCTGGGCCGGATAAATCTCGACCGGTTTCTCCGTCAGGACGTAAGTATCTTCCGCGCCGCGAGCAACCGGCGGCGGGACCGTGGATAACCGTGCGGTTTTCCCCTTCTGCAGGAGGTCGTAGATGGCCGGGAACGATTCCCTGTGATTTGGCATATCCCCGTGCGCCGCACTCATATACCAGGTCCTGTTCTTCAACTCGGGCAAAATCCCGGACCGCCAGGTGACTGTCCCATCGCCCTCGTTGGTGCCCCGGAATATGACCTCACCATTGTCAGCCAGGTCCACCGCTACAGGCGCACCTGGCGCATTGCCGGCCAGATAGACGATGGGGTCCTGTTCCGTGATTTTCCTGGCTTTCAGGATCGCCTGGAACTTCTTAGCTTCGTCCAGGTCCTTCTGCAGAGGCTTGACCCAGGCATACTTGCCAGTGCTGGGGAATTTGTTCCAGGTATTTTCATCCAGGAAATTCCAGAGCGGATCGTCCATCGGCAGGATCTGCAGCACGCCCGGGAAGCGGATAATCACTTCCAGAAGCCGCAGGGCGGAATTTTTTATGTCCAGCATGGCGAGCGTCCGCAGTGTTTTTTCCTGTCCCAGAATGAGGCGCAGGATTTTGTGTGCCCCCAGGTTGGGCGTCCCGAGCATCAAAAACCGGGAGCCGTCGCGCTCGCAGATCTTTTCCCAGATATCCGGCCGCAAACTGATCATGGCGCGCGTGACCAGCCCTCCCATGGAATGGGCCACGATCCGGATGGGTTGTTTGGTCTCTTCGAGCTTCGCCTCGAGCACCTTTCCAAATCGTTCGGCTTCCTCCAGAATAGAGGGGCGCCAATCATAGGGGAACGGTATGACCTCATGGGTGGCGCTCAAATAATCGACCAGGTTGCCATAAGACATCGCGACCAGGGAATGCGGCCGGATATTCCGGTTGGAAATCTGGAGGTTCAGGATTTTGCCCCGCGCCAGCTCAAGGAGATGCAGCCAGATGCGAGTTTCGCCCTCTGACAAATGGGTGCCCATGATTCCGGGAAGAACATAGACCACCGGCTGGTCCAAATTGGAGCGTTTCTGGTAGGACCGGGCGACGAGGTCGATCTCTGCGATGGCCTCGCCTCGATAGGCCTCGGCCAGCTGCCGGAAACCCTTTGCCTGCAGCTCGGCAGCATTGGAAGTCAGCGCTTCGGCTATCTTTTCGGCTGTCTTTCGCCTGGAAAAATAGTGGAAATGGTTGACATCTGTTCCCTTTTGAAAAAAGTAAAGCCCATTGCTGCGAGAAGCGCCGCCGTACATTGCACGCGTTTGGACAACCAGGTCATGATCCTCGAAATAAAAAAGGTCCGTGAAAAATATGGCCAGCCGGCCCAGGACATCATTCTTTTCGACGTCGCCTGCAATCACGTATAAATCGGTATCTACCTCTACATCCGGCCGGTTGATCATACGGATAAAACCCGATTCAGGGACCATTGCCGCGATGCCAGGGATGGCCTCCGGGTTTGCGGCCTGCTTTTTCAAATCGAGTAGCAGGTCGGTGAGTACGCCGAACAGGGAGCCTGTCGCCGGGTCCAACACTTTTGCCAGGACATTGACGATGAGCTCGAGCCAGCGATCGAGACGCCCGGAAGCGATCGTAGTGCCGCGGGCCGGACAGGCGATCCGCACAAAACGTTCCACGCGGATGTTCTTGGAATTCAGCAGGTTGGTGAGCATCACCAGGTCTTGTTCGCCGGCCGTCCCTTGTATGTGCTGACTGGCTAACTTTAGATCCGTTTCGTCGAACGCGTCCCGCCCGTCCGTTCTGCCGCGCCGGCTGAGCAGCTCACCGATCAGGCCGCCGCGCGAATGGGTCACCAGGTGTAGGACCGCGTTCTCCGGAAGCAGGCGGACCAGGTCGAGCGCGTTCCGGATCGGGCTCTCGGAGAGGGTGCGGTGATCGTATCCGAAGATCTGATCGCCGTAGTGCTGGCACAGACGCGTCCAGGTTTCCTTCGGCAGGCCTCCAAAACTACCCAGTGTGCTGGAAAACGTCCCGTGCAGAAACAACAGGATCGGCTTTCCTGTATCGACTCGAGGGTTATCCAGTACATCCCCACGCTTCGCAATCGCTTCGTTGAAACGATACAAGCCGGGTTCAGGCATCAGCTTTTCATCCCATGTCTCTGCGATCGTGCTGGCGGCTTTTTTAACGGGATCAAATTTGATCACGCGCAGCGCCTTCAGCGCCCAGGCGGTTGCCCCGCGCGAAGAAACCTGTGGCTGGCTGACCACTGTGGGAAGCTGGGGCGGAATTTCGATCACCCCCTCCTTTTCACCGCGTGACAGACTATATTTATAGTCCTTCTCGAGTTCAGAGACCGTGACCCAGCGGCGAATATTATCCTCAAAGATCAGCTCGACAATATCGTCATCCTTGAGATCGCTTATGTAGTGATAGTTCGCGGAAGACCGGTCGGCAGCCATTTGAACGGCATCCGAAACAGAAAAATTTTCCAGTTCCTTCCCATAGTCAACGCTCTTAAGCCTATCATCGCTCTGCCCCAAAACTTTTATGGTTTTCATTCTGTCTCCTTGGCTAAGGATGGCGGCGAATTTCCCTCACCGACTAGCAAAAGCGGACCCTACCTGTTCTCCCAGGAACCCACAAAAAGAATCCAGAAAAGCCCCATGTCTGCTGGATATCGTTATTATAGGAAAAAATATGTCGAATTGCAAGCTTTTTTATCGGAAGTTGAAAGAAAACCCTTCTCCCATTGATTTCGTGATCTACTGATAGTAAGGTCATTTGTCCTCGTTTTAATGGGAGTTTTGTGAGTATTTTTGTTTCCTTCTATTTGCTAGAATAAATTTATGATGAATGATCGAGGCATATGCCGGCTGGAACACTGGCGGCGCAACCAGGGTGAAGCACCAGAATTGCCCTCGGAGCTGGACTGCTTTTCTCATAGATAGGTCGGTTCCCATGAAGCGGGTCAGAAAGCTTTTCCTTTTATCGATCTTAGCCCTGGGTGGGGCATGCATCCTGCTGGCAGCCGGTTTAGCGATCAGCAACCTTGGATTACCGGACACATCCCCCGTCATCGAAACCCTGAGCGATGCCGATAAGATCCGGCTGGCGGAAGCTCTCAACCTGCGCAAACAGACCGGCGAGTCCGTCTGGCCCGGCTGGGGGCGAGCCGATATTCCGGCTATCGTATACAACGAAGAATACACGTTTATAGCAGGCTATGCCGATCCACCGGATGGCTGGGTTAAAGTTCCGGCGGGCCTTGAACGAGGTGCTGCCTGGCAACTGGTGCCGGGCGATTCTTTCCTGGGGGAGCCATACTATCGGCAGCGCTTAACGGATCCGGGCGTCACCCCCGAAGCTTTCACCGTGATGGTGGGAGAGCGCTGGGTGTCCAGTATGCCCACATTGGACTGGTTCAGGATCGGTCTCGTACATCAGATCAGCGAAGATTTGCCCCCCTTTCTACGGCCAGTCTTTCCCTATCGTCTTTTTACGGGACAATTGGTCAGCGGCAGTGATCATTACATTTCCCTCTCCGCACATGAGGCATTTCACTCCTTGCAGGGGATGACCGCCCCTGCTAAATTTGCAGAAGCTGAATCGGCAAGCCGCTCC
>DASTFG010000027.1:0-4724 GCA_035708785.1 Anaerolineales bacterium | reverse complement strand
CCGGAGCAGGCAGCATGCTGCTGCCCTGGCTGATCGGGCAGTTATTTGCGCTGACCGGCCCGCAGGCTATGTTCACAGTTTTACTGATCGATACTGTGGCGATTCTGCTGGTTTTGCTCTTGTTTGCCGGTCAGCGAATGGTCGCTCCGCCAGAACCAGCCTTCGGAACAGAGTAGACTGGACTGACGAAAATCCGCCTTGTCGGCGGATTTTTTATTGATTTTTTCAATCTGAACTTAAGAATTTTGAATATAACTATTGACAATTTGAATTCATTATTGTAATATTGAATAATCATATTCAATTTTTGTAATTTTCTTCAGCCAATACTTGTTTTTCTTGAATGTCACCTTAACAGGAGCTTGTGATGACTGAACTTGCTGTCGAAGCCAGACAACTGGTCAAAAAGTTCCCTGCCCGGCCTGGTACGGGCGATAAAGGCGCGAATGGCGCGCCAGGCCCCGCCCCAAAGCGAAGACGATGGCCGTTTGGCCGGAAAGAGCCAAAAGCAATGTTCACTGCCGTCGATGGCGTGGACCTTCAGATCGAGCGCGGCGAGATCTTTGGCCTGCTCGGCCCGAACGGCGCGGGCAAGTCCACAACAATCCGGATGCTCTGCACGCTGCTCGAGCCCACCAGCGGCACCGCATACGTCAACGGCTTTGATATCGTCACGGAAGCGAATGAAGTTCGCCGCAGCCTGGGCACGCTCCTCGCCGGGGAGCGCAGCATTTACTGGAAACTGACCGGGCGTGAGAACCTGGAATATTTCGCGGCGCTGTACCACATCCCTGCCGCGATCGCCAGTCAGCGGGTCGAGGAATTGATCGAGCGGATGGAGCTCAAGGACCGCGCCAACGAGCTCGTCGAAAAATATTCGACGGGGATGCGCCAGCGGGTTGCCATCGCAAAGGCTTTGCTGGCCCGCCCACCGATTCTCCTTTTGGATGAACCGACGCTCGGGCTTGACCCTCAGGCAGCTCGCCGTTTAAGGGAGCTGATTGCCGACCTCCAGAAGGAAGGTCATACGATCCTGCTGACGACGCACTACATGGAAGAGGCAGACCAGCTCTCGGACCGGATCGGCATCATCGACCAGGGCAAGATCATTGCGCTGGATACGCCCGAGGGTCTCAAACGGCGCATCGACCAGAAAGAGGTGATCCGGCTTGAGGTCAGTGGCTGGCAGGAATACATCGGCGAGAGACTGCGCGCCTTATCCGAGGTACAAAACCTGGTGGCGCGCCGGCAGGGTGAAGCGGATCTCTGGGAAGTGAACCTGCAGGCAAGCAACAGCCGCGCAGTGTTGCCGAAACTGGTCGAGAGCATCAGTCAGAACGGAACCCGCCTTGTCAACATGAACATCGTCAAGCCCTCGCTGGAGGACGTATTCATCCATTTGACAGGCAAGGCATTACGGGATTAGGAGATCGCAATGGAATCACCTCTTGCTGCGCAGCCGCGCTCCCTCGGGCAGGCAGGCCTCCTATCCGATTTGCGCGCACTCGAGGCGATCCTGCGGCGCGAATGGCGCATCTTCATGCGCTATCCAAGCTGGGTGATCGCGCTCTTCATCTGGCCGTTGATCTTCCCGATGATGTACATCCTCACAGCCCGCGCCCTCTCCGGCCCCGATGGGAGCGGGCTGGCGGTCTTTATGCAGACGACCGGCGCCAGCGATTTCATCGGCTACATTGTGATCGGCACCACGGTCTGGATGTGGCAGAACATCGTCCTGTGGGATGTCGGCTTTTCGCTGCGCAACGAGCAAATGCGCGGCACACTCGAATCCAACTGGCTCTCCCCCACCTGGCGGTTTTCCTATCTGCTCGGGCATACCGGTCCACAGATCATCTCGATGCTGATGTTCATCGGCATTACCGCGCTGGAGTTCGGGCTCCTGTTCGGGGTCAGATTAAATGGCAGCGTATGGATGATCCTGCTGGTGATGCTGGCAGCCATCCCCTCCATCTATGGATTGGGGTTCGCCTTCGCCAGCCTGGTGATCACCGTCAAGGAAGCCAATGCTTTTGTCTTCCTCATCCGCGGGCTGGTGATGATCTTCTGTGGTATCACCTTTCCGATCAGCCTTTTGCCGGGCTGGATGCAATCGATTGCCAAGTGGCTCCCACAGACCTATCTGATCCATGGCATGCGCGCCGCGGCCTTCTCGAATGCGGGCATTCCGGAGCTGTTGCCCGATTTGATTCCATTGCTGCTTTTTGGCTCGTTCTGGCTTGCGGTCGGTTATTTCACCTTCCTTTGGATGGAACGCCGCGCCCGCCGCACAGGAGCGATCGGACAATATTAAGAACCCTCGCCCTGAGCGGAAGGTCGAGTGTAACGAGACCTGCAGTCGAAGGGCAAACCGAGAATCTTATGCAACTACAATCTCTCTCCCAACCAAGCCTCCAGACACAACTGCGAGCTTTGTTCGTGATTGCCCGCAAGGACTGGAAAGTCTTCTGGCGCTATCCATTGAATGCGATCTCCCATATCTTTCAGCCCATCATCTGGATCACACCGGTTTATTTCATGGGCAAAGCCTTCAGTGTAGACGGGCAGGCGCTCGGCTTCGCAGCCTATAGCGGCACAGGCGACTACATGTCCTTCATTTTACTCGGCACGGTGCTGGGCAACTTTATCCTGACCGTGTTCTGGGGCATGGGCTATGCCCTCAAGGAAGACATGGATTCAGGCGTGCTCGAATCGAACTGGCTGACTCCCGTCCCGCGTCTGCACATCCTTGTCGGGCGCACGCTCACCAGCCTTTTGACGACAAGCATCACCTCCTTGATCATGCTCGCCGTTGCCGGCGCCTTGTTCGGCTTTAAACCGACCGGGAATACCTTCGCTGCCTTCCTGGCAGCACTCCCCATGCTGCTCGGCCTGTACGGATTCGGCTTTGCCTTTGCGGCCATAGTGCTCATCATGCGGGAGGCCAATACCCTCGTGGACGTGAGCAGTTTTCTTGTGCAGGGACTCTCCGGCGCGAATTTCCCCGTGAAGTCGTTACCCTATTGGCTGATTCCGATTGCGATGATGCTGCCTCTCACCTATGGTCTCGACGCGGTGCGCGGCATTATGCTGAAAACAAACACACTCTTGCCCATCAACGTGGAAATCATGCTGCTCATATTATTTATGTTTACCATGCTGTGGTTGGGGGCACGGATCTTTTACCGGATCGAACGGCGGGTCAGGACACTGGGAACGCTGGGCCAGCATTAAATCTACGACGATCCTCACGCCGTCCCTTGCACCCAGAAGATTTAGCCATAGATTCCACGTCGGATTGACGGTGGGAGTAATTAACGCTGTCAACCTTTAGGGCTTCAAGAATAATGACCCAAAAGAACAATTTGCCCATTATTTCATTATTCACTGCCAATGCCATCTCGCTGGTGGGCAATGTGCTTTCTGCTATTGCAATTCCATGGTTCGTCCTTCAAACAACCGGGAGCGCAGCCCAAACAGGCATTACAGGCTTCTTTACTGTACTTCCGGTTGTTCTGGCTGGTCTTTTCGGCGGAACTTTGGTAGATCGATTAGGCTACAAACGTACCAGCATCCTCGCAGATATTGCCAGTGGTGTAACAACGGCCATGATTCCATTGTTGTATTTGACGATTGGGCTCGAGTTCTGGCAGTTGATGGTGTTGGTCTTTCTCGGCGCACTGCTGGATGCACCCGGGAGCACGGCTCGAAGCGCGTTGGTACCCGAACTGGCGGCCATGGCACACATGCCCATTGAACGTGCGACATCTCTCATTCAGATCATTGAGAGAAGCTCACGCATGATCGGTGCGCCTTTAAGTGGTTTGTTAATCGCCCTGGTAGGGACGGAAAACGTATTATGGCTCAATGCCGCCTCATTTTTCATTTCGGCGGGAATTGTCGCCGCGGCGATCAAGATCCATCATCCTATACAACCGGAAGAAAATGAGCCAATTGGAAGCTATTTCGACGAACTACGCCAGGGGTTGAGGTTCATCTTCAACGATAAGCTTATGCTGGCTATCGTCATTTTGGTCATGGTTACCAATTTTCTGGATGCAGTCTTTGGCGGAGTCGTCCAACCGGTGTTCGTAAAACAAGTGTACGGTCAGGCGCTTGACCTGGGCCTGCTTATCGCCGCGAACGGAGCAGGTGCTGTAATCGGCGCGTTGCTCTTCAGTGCAGTTGGGCCGCGCCTGCCTCGTCACTCGGTTTTCGTATTTGGCTTCGTTTTAACCAGCTTGAAATTCTTTCTCTACGCGACCTATCCTCCACTGTGGGTCGCACTGGTGTTTATCGTTCTCTTCAGTATGGGTGCAGGACCGCTCAACCCAATCATCAGCGCGGTGGAATATGAGCGCGTGCCCAAGAACATGCGTGGACGCGTCGGTGGCGCAGTCGGCGCGGGAGCCTGGTCAGCCATGCCACTGGGCATGTTGATCGGCGGTGTGATGACCGAGCAATTTGGTATCCATCCGATGCTTCTCGGGCTGGGGACCATGTATTTATTTACGACGTTAAGTATGGCCTTTATCCCGGCGATGAGAGAGATGAATCGAAGAGAAACGGTCAGCAAATTAAACGCTGAAATTTAAACGTTCCGCTGAAAACACGAAGGATGGGATGCATTTGGCGAGCCGATTACCTTCCAGATATGCCTGGATTATTGACAAATTGGTTCTCTGGGATTTCCCGTGAAAGGGTGCCGGATTTGGGGGTGTGAGTGT
>DASTFG010000026.1:0-14534 GCA_035708785.1 Anaerolineales bacterium | reverse complement strand
GGAAAGTATCACGAGGCGATCGCCGAGTTGTTCAGGGCGGTCGAAGAAGATCCCGACGATGTCGTCGCCCATACCAGTCTGGGGGTTGCTTTTCACCGCGTGGGTGAAGAGGACCGTGCTCTGGCCTGTTACGAAACGGCTCTCAAGATCGATCCCATCTATGCCGAGGCTCACTACTTCCGGGCCAACATCCTCTACGGGCGTGGCAGTGTTCGCGAAGCGATTGCAGGATATACGATGGCAATCGGCCTGAAACCGGAACTGATCCGGGCCCATGAGGAACCTGCGCCTCAGGACCGGCTGACGGACTATAGCCCATCACCCGCCGAGATGTATCGGATCGCAAAGCCCGCCTATCGAATCCTCGCCCTGAACAAATCGCTCGAAACGGATCCCGGGCAGGCAGATCTATTCAAAGAGCGGGCGGCCGAATATTACCGGCTGAGGAATTATGCCCAGGCCATCGCGGACTATACTTCAGCGCTGGAGATCCGGCCTGAAGATGCAGGTGCACTCCATTCTCGAGGCGTAGTCTTTGAACAGATGGGGCAGAACGAGCGTGCGCTGGAGGATTTCCAGCAAGCCACTGCCATCGATGCGCAGCGATCCAACGACTACATCAATCGCGGCATTGCGTTTGCACAAACGGGAAATTACCGGCAGGCTCTCGCCAGCCTGACCGAAAGCATCCGGCTTGCTCCTAAGAACCCTGATGGCTATTTCAATCGCGGCATGGCGTATTTTCAACAGGGCAATATCCAGAACGCTATTGCCGATTTTTCCAGGGTCATCCAACTTTCCTCGAATGACGAAGATGCCTACTACTGGCGCGGGCTATCCTATGAGGAAGCCGGACGCCAGCCCGAGGCAATCGCCGATTACAGGAGGTTCCTTGTACTCTCGAAGGATGCGCGTGCCAGGCGGGCGATCGAACATAAGCTTAGGCAATGGGATGTAAGCAGGCGAGAGGGTGCCAGCCGTCGTAATGCGGCTCGGGATGACCGGCAAAGAACAGATCCGGTCCCATTGGGCAAGCCGGACCAGGATTTCGACTTACATGCTCTGATCGTTGCACTCGGTGAACGGGTACTCGATTCGATCTGGCTTGGCAGCGGTGTGGACTGCTACGGAGAAAAAGCAGAGGAGCTGTATGCTTTTACCGACCATAACCGGCCAATCGAGGGACGCGATTTCCTTTCTATCACCTCCGGTATCCGCCAGACGATACAGGGTGACTTCCAGGCCTTCGATCCAGGTGCAAATTCTCCCTGGATCTTCCTCCGCGCCTGGGACGGGAGCGGATTCTATATTGAGACAAACGATCCTAAAATCAAGGAGCGCCTGAAGGCTCAGTTCCCCTCTGCCGAGGAAGTGGACGGAGCCTCTCCTCCCTATGAAGGCTTGTTTCTTCGCATCTAGAACTTATCGCAAAATACTTCCGTGCCCGTCATTGCGAGCCACGTAGCGGCGAAGCAACACCTATATGATTTGGTTAACAGATCACACTATTGGCGGCCGTCAGCTTGGTTACTGATGACCGACGATGCGATGCGGCACATACGGTTCTTCCAGATATGCGACCTCTTCCTCGGTCAGTTTAACGGACAGCGCGCCAACGGCATCTTCCAGGTGCGTGATCTTGGTTGCCCCGATGATAGGTGCCGTCACCGGCTCCTTCTGTAGCAGCCAGGCAAGCGCAATATGAACGCGCGGAACCCCATGCTTTTCCGCGATTTCCCCGACCCGCTCCACGATCTTTCGATCGGTTTCAGCCGTCGCATCATATTTGCTTTTGGCGATTTGATCGGTTTCGGAACGAAGCGTGCTTTCCGACGACCAGTCACGCGTCAATCTTCCCGACGCGAGTGGGCTATAGGGGATCGCCCCGATCTTCTCCTCGCGGCAGAGTGGCAGCATCTCGCGTTCCTCTTCGCGGTAGATCAGGTTCAGGTGATCCTGCATCGAGACGAAGCGGGTCCACCCATGCTTCTCGGCAACGTGCAGCGCCTTCTGGAACTGCCACGCGAACATGGCGGAAGCGCCGATGTAACGCGCCTTGCCGGCCCGCACCACATCGTTCAGCGCTTCCATCGTCTCCTCGATCGGGGTCTCATAATCCCAGCGATGGATCTGGTAGAGATCCACGTAATCCGTCCCAAGCCGCTTCAGGCTGTTGTCGATCTCGCTCAAAATCGCCTTGCGCGACAGCCCACCGCCGTTCGGTCCTTCACGCATTTTACCGTGCACCTTGGTGGCAATGATAACCTCATCCCGGTTGGCGAAGTCCTTCAAGGCGCGCCCGAGGATCTCTTCACTCGCCCCAATGGAATAGACGTTGGCGGTATCGAAGAAATTGATCCCCAGCTCGAGAGCTTTCTGGATGATCGGCCGGCTGTTTTCCTCGTCTAGCACCCATTTGTGGACCCAACGCTCCGCGTCCCCAAACCCCATGCAGCCGAGACAGATGCGCGAGACTTTCATTCCTGTAGAACCCAATCGAGAGTATTCCATTGCTTTCTCCTCTGCGGTGTTTTTCGTTATTAGAGTTCTTGCTATCGTTTACGTCCTGAGCGGAGGGCGGAGCGCTTCTCGCGGAGCCCGTAGTCGAAGGGCGGCGTTCGATGAAATAGAAAGGTTACTGGCAACGTTCGCTCCACGGCACCGTACCACCGGGGCGGAGTCGACTGCGCTACGCTCCGCTCAGCGCGGAACTCCCTGTTAGCGCGGCACAAGTTTGATGGTCGCGGCTCGCGCCTCAGGGCTCAAAGTACTGTTGATAATGCTTGCTGCATAGTGGCGATATTTTGTGCGATAGGCAGCATCGATCTGCTCGATGATGTCTGGGTCGGTCTCCTCGACGAAAGCCACATCTTTGTCAACGCCGCCCGCGCGAATGTGACCTTCGCGGCGCACCTGCGTGCCACGGAACCAGGCAGAGCCGCGCCCATACACCGATCGGACGTAAAGGTCATCGCCGACGCGCACGACCCAGATCGTCGTCGGCTTTCGTAAGGTGCCATCTCGTCGAAGAGACGCGATCTCCAACTCTTCTGCTTTCCCTATCTTGTTGAGTTCATCGCTCGTCCATGCAGTCATGGGTTCTCTCCTCACGGGCGCAGCAGCGCCTTGATCGCGCGGCGTTCGTCCATGGCACGATAGCCCTCTGCCACCTGTTCCAGGGGCAGGGTCAAGTCGAAGACCTTGCCGGGGTTGATCTTTCGGCTCCAGATCAGGTCGATCAGCTCGGGCAGGAAGCGGCGCACCGGGGCTGGACCGCCGTGTAGGTGGACTGTGGACCAGAACAAATCCATAGCAGGCAGCTGCATGCCGTGGAAGACCCCCACAAAGCCCACATGCCCACCAGCGCGGGTGGACCGGATAGCCTGCATCATCGACTCCTCGGTGCCGACCGCTTCGACGACGGAGTGCGCGCCGAGTCCATCGGTGAGTTCCTTGATCTTCGCGACACCTTCATCGCCGCGCTCGGTCACGATGTCGGTCGCACCGAACTCCAGCGCGAGCTTCTGTCGATCCTCGTGGCGGCTCATCGCGATGATGCGCTCGGCGCCCATCTGCCTGGCCGCCAGCACCGCGCAGAGAGCCACCGCGCCATCGCCGACCACCGCAACCGTCTTGCCCGGGCCCGCTTCGGCCGCGTCGGCGCCGAACCAGCCAGTACCGAGCACATCGGAAGCAGACACCAGGCTCGGGATCAGGTCATCCGGCGGGAGGTCCGGCGTAGCGACCAGCGTGCCGTCCGCCAGCGGGACGCGCAGCCAACCCGCCTGTGCGCCCCCCATTCCCCTGGCATCTATGCACCGGCTCTGATACCCCGCCTGACAGATAGGACAGGTGTTGTCTGAAGCCCAGAACGAGCCGACGACGAACTGGCCGGGCTTGATGTGCCTGACCTCGCTTCCCACTTCCTCCACGATGCCAACATACTCATGTCCCATTGGCGTCGGCTGGGTGACCGGGTCAATCCCACGATAGGGCCACAGGTCCGAGCCGCATACGCAGGCCGCCGAGACCCGCAGGATGGCGTCCGTCGGTTCGAGGATCGCCGGGTTGGGGCGCTCCTCGAAGCGCACGTCGCCAGGGCCGTAGAGCATAGCTCCTTGCATGACTTAGCTCCTTCCGAATATCAAATACTTGGCCGCGTCTTCAATAGACGCCGCCAGCGCTATACATTGCAGTTGCACGCATCGTCAGTTACCTCTTACTCGGCACTCGATCCGGCCTGATATTGTTCGTCGCTGACATGTTCCATCCAGTCGGCGGATTTGCCCTCCGCCTGTTCCACAATGGAGATGTGCGTCATGGCCGTGGTTGGCGTAGCGCCATGCCAGTGCTTCTCACCTGGCGGAGACCAGATCACATCCCCCGGCCGGATCTTCTCGACCGGGCTTCCCCGGCTTTGCACCAGGCCGCAGCCAGCCGTCACGATCAGGTGCTGACCCAGAGGGTGACTGTGCCAGGCTGTCCGGGCACCGGGCTCGAACGTGACGCTGACGCCACCCGCGCGTGCCGGCTCGTGTGCATCGAACAGGGGGTCAATCCGTACAGTGCCCGTAAAATACTCAGTCTGTCCTTTGCCGGAAGGCTGTGAGCCACTTCGTTTGATCTCCATTTTCTAAACTCCTTTCACTTATCATTTATATTATTTGATCATTCTATTTCAAATGGAACGCCGGTGATTTTAGATGTCAAGTTTTACGGTACCCAGCCGTTTCACCATTTCCGGATCACGATGGTCGAAGAAGCTGCTAACCTTCCTGTCCAGCGAGATAATCGCATTCATATCCTCAGGACTTAACTCAAAATCGAAAATGTCGAAATTCTCGACAATTCTTTCCTTTCGAACGGATTTGGGAATAACAACGACTCCTCTTTGTGTCAGCCAACGCAGGATCACCTGCGCGACCGTTTTCCGGTATTTTCCGGCAATTGACAGCAGTAATTCATTTTGAAAGATGTTGTTTTTACCTTCCGCGAAGGGTCCCCAGGACTCAATTTGAACATTGTTTTCCTGCAAGAACTTTTGCGTTTCAATTTGCTGATTGAAGGGATGTGTCTCGATCTGATTTACCGCAGGAACCACTTCGTTATGAACGATCAAATCCATGATCCGATCTGGCTGGAAGTTGCTGACGCCAATTGCCCTCGCCCGTCCTTCCCGATATAACTCCTCCATGGCGCGCCAGGAGCCATGAACATCCCCGTAGGGTTGATGGATCAGGTACAGATCCAGATAATCCAGTTGCAGCCTCTGTAAAGACCGTTCAAAAGCCTGCCTTGTTTTTTCATAACCAGTATCTTGGATCCAAAGCTTTGTGGTCACAAACAACTCTTCCCTCGGGATAGCACTTCTTTTTATGGCGTTACCAACCGCCTCTTCGTTCAGATAAGAAGCTGCCGTATCGATCAGACGATATCCAGTTTGGATTGCTTCATATACGCTCCGTTCACAGACCTCGGCATCCGTGATCTGAAAAACACCAAACCCCAAAATGGGCATTTCCACACCGTTATTCAATACTATATGTTTCATGATTCCTTCCTTATAAGAGGCTCTGATTATGTACTTCGCGCTCAGTGGGTACTGAATAGTGGTCTGAAGCAAAACAACTCAGTGCCACGCAAGAGCGGTCTGAGCAGGGGTGGCGTTCTTCCTGAACTATTTCCTTCTCTTTTTCAAGACAGCGTTTTCATAGGCCTCGATTTTGTGATCCAGGATATCCAATGTCTTTTGCATCTCTTGCATTCTGACTGCCAGCAATTTACGCTGCTCTATCAAAATTTCCTTTCTGGCTTCAATCGTTTTGTCGCCCCGTTGAACTAATGCTACATACTCGATCAGTACTTCGACAGGTAGCCCTGCGCTCCGCATGCACTTAATGAATTCCTCCCGCCGGAGATCCAGTTCGTTATAGTCGCGAATTCCGCTGTCATTCCGATTGACCGGAGGAATGAGACCAACACGCTCATAGTAGCGGAGCGTATCCGCCGAAATACCATATTGTTCACTGACTCCTGCGATCTTCATAATTTCACCTCGAACGGGAGTCTAACACTTGGAGTCGACTCCAAGTCAAGGGCTTATTTATTAGAATCTGAGCAGCAATTCTTATGGAGAGTAAAGGAATCATCAATCATCTTCCTCTTGATACCGTCCTCCTTTTTGATTACCCGGACCAGGGGATCGACAAACTTCTGCCGGAGGACAGATGCAATTACGACGATCGTTGCGCGACAAAATGATAGATTGAAACTCAGCAGTGGTATCATCACCCCGTGACCACCGTCTAAGCCTTCGCGAATATTGCCTTCATCAAATTTACACCGGCAAAACTCGGTCGAACTAACTGCAAGGTTTGTTCTGGGGGCAAACTTGTCCCTAGCTGATGTGTTTTTTCCGGCCAACCAAAATAAACAACTGGCATGAGACCCGGAGCAGGGCAGGCTTCACTTTACAGCTTGCCCTGTTTTCACCTAAGCGTCTGCCGGTTGGAAATCCTGGGTTGCCTTTTGAAATCTATATTGCTCAGAAGGCAGTTATTCCTCTAACGCCAGGGCGATAGCCTGTTCGGGTGACATCGTGTGGCCCTCCGACCATGCGGAGGCATAGACTTCCTCCCCAAGTTGAGTACGCGCCTGCGTAATAGAGGCAGCATAGTCCCTCTGATAGCTCAGGGGGAGCGGCTCGTTGATCGCTTCGCGCCAGGCGGATGCGGCACCCCAAAGACGTGCCGCTCGCTTCTCATCTCCTAGAGCAACGGCAACCAATGCCAGTGCTTCCATCGAGAACGGTGGGCCGACCTTATTTCCTGATCTCTGATACAGGGACAAGGATTTTTTAAACATTCCTGTTGCACGCTGGTAATCAGCGCGCAGCCGCGTCACATCCGCCAGACCGCCAAGCGACCAGGCCATCAGGTAATCATCCCCCAACTCCTGGGTGAGGCGCAGACTCTCTTCCCAGCTTGTGGCGGCGCGCTCCATGTCTCCCATCCTGAACCAGGTATCGCCCAACCAGAGGAGTGCGTAGGCGATCCCCCAGCGCTCTCCAGTTGCCCGAAGCAGGCGCAAACTCTCTTCGAGTGACTCGATGGCCTCCTCTTCCCTGCCGTCCCAGTGAAGGCTCGCGCCCAGATCAGCAAGCACTAAGCCTGCGCCCCGGTCGTCACCAATTTCTCGATATAACTTAATGCTTGATTCTGCAAAGGCTCTGGCTCGAATGTAATCGCCTGTACCTGTTAATAGGATGGATGACGCGCGCAGCGCTTTCGCTCGCTCCTTTCCCTGGGTGCCGATGCCAGATGCAAGGAGTTTCTCCAACCATAGGTTGCCTTCGCTTAAATGACCCTTACTGTGCCAGAACCATGCCAGCGCCCCGGCCATTTTCAGTCCTGCTTCGATTTGATTGCTTTCAAGCGACCATGCCAACGCGACCCGCAAGTTATCATGGTCCAACTCCAATCGATTCTTCCAGTCCTGTTGCCCGGCGCCAAATAAGTACGGCTCTGCCTCCTCCGCGACGCGGAGGCAATGATTAAGATGACGATCTTGAATCAAGTTCGATTCTCCGGTCTCATTCAGTTTATCTCTGGCATACTGACGGATTGGCTCAAGATACCGGTAACGCGGTTGATCTTGCTGTTCGACGAGCAGCAGTGATTTGTCCACGAGGCGTGAAAGCGCATCGAGAATCGATTGATTTGAATCCAGAAGCGCCACCGATTCGAGCGCATCCAATGTAAAACCGCCAACAAAGACCGAAAGTTGTCGAAAAAGTTCTCTTTCCGTTTCTGTCAGCAGCTCATAGCTCCAATCCAGAGTCGCGCGCAATGTTTGTTGTCGTGAGGAGGCGATTCGACTACCGCTTGTTAACAATGCGAAACGGTCATCGAGCCGTGCAGCGATTTGCTCTATGGATAACATCTTGACGCGCGCGGCAATCAGTTCGATGGCTAATGGCAATCCATCGAGTTGTGCGCAGATGGATGCGACGGCCCGGATGTTTTCGGCGTTCAGTGCGAAATCGGAACGAGCTGCGCGGGCACGCTCGGCAAACAACACCAGAGCTGGAAACTCAGAAATGGTTTCTACGTCAACCATGGAGTACTCTTTTGGCATATCCAGTGCAGGTACCGAATAAAGCCATTCACCCGGGATTCGTAGCGCTTCGCGGCTGGTGGTCAGGATTTTTAAGCGGGGGCAGGCTGAAAGGAGGGAAGAGGCGAGCCGAGTTACGTCTTCGATCAGGTGCTCGCAGTTATCCAGCACGAGCAGCATCCGTTTGTTTGCGATGCCTTCAATGAGACGTTCCTCGGGAGACAGGTTATTCTTTTCAATATATCCAAGCGCTTGTGAAATGGCAGAAGGTATCAAGGATGGCTGATCCAGCGGAGCCAGCGCAACAAAGAAAACACCATCGGGGAAATCAGCCAGTGACTCCCTCGCTGATTCGATGCTCAGGCGTGTCTTGCCGATCCCTGGCGGACCGATCAAGGTAACCAGGCGGATATCTGGATTGTTCAAATAGTCCTGGACAGCCGCAATATCCTTATCCCGCCCAATTAAGGAAGTAAAGGTTGCCGGTAAATTCGAACGGGGTTGTTGGGGTAGTGCTGGTGTTGAGACGCGCCAGGGGGCTTCTTCATCCCTGGAGCTGGGAGCTGATCTCCAGTCGCCACGCGCAAACCGTAAAAAGGCTGTTCTTTCAGTCGTGGGGATCTTGAAGATTTCAGCCAGCAGCTCAGCGATCTGTACGGAAGGATGTCGTTCTTCGTCTTCAAGCTTGCGAATCGTTGATACGGAACACCCGACGCGGTCAGCCAGACCTTCGCGAGTAAGATCGAGTGTCTTTCTCTTGAGCCTGAGCCAGTAGCCAAAAGAATGTTGTTCTTGCATCAATTTCTGAATCAACAGGTTCGATTCCGATTACGAATTAGTGACACTTTTTGTGACATTTTATGTCACCAAACCGGAATGGCGATTTGCTACAGTATGGGCATAGTAGAGACCAACTCGGGTTTCTGAAAACATTATAACTTGTTGAACTAGAAAGGAGATCGAAATGTTCAAGAATCGTTTTGTCCTTATCCTGGCGGCGCTCTCGATGTTGCTGGTGACCCTGGCTGTGTCACGGCCATTTTCGAAGCCGACCAACACGGTGGATCTAAGCCTGCCACCCCGACCCGTCGTTGTCCCCGTGACAGGTCCGGAAGCAGACCAGCCATATATCATGGATTCAGCGACTCGGTCCTACATTGCCTGGGGACAAGCCATGCAAGTGCGTAACGCAATTGATTCAGGGACCCGGTCCTACATCGCCTGGGGAGAAGCCCTCGAAAAGGCGAAACGCAATGCGCTTGATTCCGGGACGCGTTCCTACATTGCCTGGGGAGAGGCGCTGGAAGCCGCAGGGAAACTGGGCGAATCGGGCACCTGCTCAAACATGACTCAGGAAAACATCTTTGCCGGGATACCTAACGACGTTGATTCGGCGACCCGGTCCTACATTGCCTGGGGACTGGCATTACAGGCGAAGAATGATATTGGAGCCTTGTGTCGCTAGCTGACCCCTATTTTGCTCATTGGGACGTGCCGGCTTGCTCCTTTCTTCTCATCCCGAGCACACGTCGACAGCCCTGCACTGGCCCATTGCCAGTGCAGGGTTTGAAAAAACAACATGCTCGGCGTGGGTCTTTGACCCCGCCGAGATAGTGGTATTATGCATGCATGACCACAGCCACCGCCCAAGCCGCGCCCAATATCGCGTTCATCATATTTACATTGGCAAGACTCTGTTGAACTAACCGCGAGACTTGTTTTAGGGCAGTAAGTATTACCATGTAAAATGCCTTATCGGGAAAACGAACACAAAGCAGATTGAGTTAGACCGGGCCCACCCATGAGGTACTTTCCCGCGGCTCAGGAGTCGGAACCCATTAAGGTAACCTGCAACCGCTGGAGAGAGTCAATGAGCTGTCCCTGTTCCTTCTCATTCAGAGCCTCCATCCACACATTTTGATGTTGATGCACAATCGGGCGAAACGCATGGGCAACTTGCCTGCCTGTGTCAGTCAGTTCTATCAAAAGAATCCGTCGGTCAGACTGATGAGGTTGTCTTCGTACGTATCCTCGCCGTTCAAGCGAGTCGATCAAGCCCGTCACGGTTGCCCGGCTTATGATCAGGCGGTCAGCTATTTGGTTGGGCTGCAAGGGCGAAACCGAATCCGCCAAGATGCTTAAGACCAACCCGGAGGCAGGACTCAGGTCAAAAGGTTTGAGCAAGCCTGAGATGCGTTTGACCAGTAAATCAGCTGTGAAGACCAGGTTCATTGCGCATTCGGTGGCCCTGGCGCTTGAGTTGGGGTAGCGCTCTTCAAAATCGGGGGGAATTTGGATCGAAAATTGATTAGCCATCTTATTATTAGCCTATTGACAAATATAGTTAGTTCGCTTATAATCAGGAGTATAACATAAATTGATTTTAGAGGCAATAAAGGAGATGAGTGGATGAATGTGATCACAAACCAATACAAAGTTCTCGCTCGAAGCGAGGGGCTGAGACTGTACTCTGGCCCGGGCCGTGACCTGATTTTCAAGGTCACTGGCGAAGATACCGGTGGAGCTTTCGATTATTTTATCGTCGAGGTCGCGCCGAAAGGTGGTCCCCCGTTGCATGTCCACCACAAGCAAGAGGAGACGATTCATGTTCTGAAAGGCGAGTACAAAATCCAGATTGGAGACGAAGTTTTCCGCTGTGCTGAAGGCGGCTTTGCTTACCTTCCGTCCAATGTCCCGCATGCTTTCCTCAACCTAACAGATGAACCGGGCGAGATCATTGTGGTCTACACGCCTGGAGGCGGACACAAGTTTTATGAAGAGTTTGGGCCGTTGGCACGAAGCGGCCCGCCAGACCCTAAAGTAATCGGCCCACTCTTTGCGAAATATGACATGACGCTCCTGGGACCGCCACTGAGTCCTGATTGAGATTGGCTGGAAGGCAACGTTGATTCTGTAATGCATCCAGCCAAGCGCGACGAATCGGGACGCTATGTGCTTGGCTGGACACAGTTCCTGGCACGACACGCCGGCTGATGCGCGTGCCGTTAAGCGGGTTTGTTCGTGTCTGAAATCAGGAGACAGTTTAGGGCAAAAGCTAAGGAGGGAATATTATCTGACGTAGTGGTATCATCGCCCAATGACCACCGCAATCGCTCAAAGCTTCGCGAATATCGCCTTCATCAAATACTGGGGCAACCGCAATACTCCGTTGAACCAACGGCAAGGCTAGTTTTGCCTAAAGCTAGAACCCGCCAAAGACAAACTTTTACAGGTACTGACGCTTCCTCAGTTGAGGAAGCGTAATTATTTCATTTGACATCTTGACCCGGAAGGCAGGGGATACCGAATTCAGTTTATTACCCTCTCAATGGCAGTCAGGTGAGTTTGATGGGTATTCGATGCAGCAGGAAAATATCCCTCATCGACCAGGAATTCTTCCCGGTGTTTTATTTTGTGATTTCCCGGCTCATTTGGGACAGGTGCCTCATGACCGGAGGTTGTAACTTGAATAGAATTCAGAGAACTTTTTGTTGGTCTATTGGTTAAGAAAACCGGTGAAAGTAAGGATGAATGTTTCTTTTAGACATCTTGCCCTGGTTGTCCCCGATCTGCGAGTGGCTGAAGAGTATTACCGATCAGTATTCGATATGGAGTTGATCGGGCGTGAGGCTGCACTCGAGAATGGTCATTGGTATACGCTTCCCTTCGACAAAGGCTGGGCTGAGGCGGAAGCCGCCGGGATTAAGCTCGGCATGCTCGCCCTTCGTAAAGATCATTTTGTTCTAGCGTTAATCAAAGGTGAGGCGCCTCCTGGTCAGGTTTATGTTATTGGTCTCAAGATGCCGATGGAGGAGATTGCCGGGGTCAAAGCTCGATTACCTGAGGATGTGCAAGTTGGCAATAGCGCGCCAAATTATCTTGAATTTCGTGACCCATATCAGATCGCCTGGCAGATTTCGCTTCCTGAAAGTGAGTTCCGCACTTCCGGACATAGTGCGAATCGCTGGCTTCAGATTTGACCCCGATGACTACACAAGCCACTGAATTCTGTAAGTTGAAACGAGTAAGGACATATAGCAATGAGATTGAAAACAGGTTATGCCGAATTATCCGGACTTAGCATGGTTCTGAGCTTCACAGCCTTTCTTGCCGGAGGATTGCTCTTCATTTCCCGACCAGATGCGCTGGCCCAGGATCCAACATCCCCTCGCTTCATTCTGGAACGTTCTCTCATCATGACAGCTGTCATCCTCACAGCCATTGGCCTGATTCTCCTCGAGGAGCATTTGAGCAGCACGGCCGGTGGTGGATGGGCGCGCATCGGGTCCCATCTCTATCTCATTGCAGGTATTGTCCTGCTGTGTGCCGAAACTCTGCGTCTGTCTCAATGGGAGCAGATCTATCCTTTGGTTGTCACATATGTAGTGCTGGCCTTCCTGGCTCAAGCAGCCGTCGGCCTTGGGATCACTCAATCGCAGATACTAGCCTCCGGCGTTGGCTGGTTCACGCTCGGATGGAATATTGCATGGCTTGTGATACTGTTGCTGGTCACACCAGCCGACATTTACTATCCAGCGCTCCACCACATCATTCCGTTTGTCATTGGGTTGTCGCTTCTGCGCTCAAAATGACTGCCCTCGCGTGTACGAATCACATGTGATCTACGATCGTGGAATTTACAGAGCAATTGAACGAAATGGAAAAAGGATGATGATCAAGAAAGTAATTCGGATTATTGGTATCCTGCTTGGCTCGCTGGTGGGCTTGATCCTGCTGACGGGTATTGTGTTGTATTTCATGGGTAATGCGCGGCTCAATAAGAAATATGACTTTCCGCTATCCAATATCACCGTTCTCACAGACGCAGCAAGTATCGAATATGGCAAACAGCGAACAGAGTTTTTCTGCACCGGCTGTCACGGCGAGGATCTTGGCGGGGTCGAGGGCTGGTTGGATTTGGGTGCACTTGGAACGCTTGACTCTGCCAATCTCACCTCCGGCGAAGGAGGCGTTGGACGTGAATACACAACGGATGAGGATTTTGTGCGCGCCTTACGGCATGGCATCGATCCCGAGGGAAAGCCTATTTACATGCCTGCGGTTTCAGCCACATCACATCTAAGCGATCAGGACCTTGCTGCGATCATCGCCTATCTAAAGACGGTTCCGCCTGTGGATCACAAGATGAATGGACAGCAATTCACGCCATTAGCGAAGGTACTACTTGCGCTTAAGATGCTTCCACCTCCCCCAGTGGAAACGGTGAGCCACGCAGTCCATGTGGCTGCGCCTGAAGTTGGTGTTACCGTGGAGTATGGCACATATCTGGTTGACATCCTCGATTGCCGCCTCTGTCACGGACAGGAACTCGAGGGCGGAAACTTCCCCGACCCCACGATCAATGTAAAAGCTCCAAGTATCGCTTCTGATGGCGAAGTTGGTTTTTGGAGTGAAGAACAATTCATCGATACATTACGAACAGGCACGACGCCCGGCGGACACGTGTTGGACCCAGAGCTTATGCCGTGGAAGGAGATTAGTGAGAAAGCCACCGACGATGAATTGAAGGCAATCTATATGTATTTGCGGTCGCTTCCAAAGCCAGAACGATGAGCTTTGTGATTTGAGGAGGCTTCCGATTAGAGGAGAAGACAAATGTTTGGACTCTACCTGGCTTTCTTGGGCATTCTGGCCTTTACGGTTGGGGTGTGGATCCTAGGGTTATGGCTAAGGAAACATCCATCCAAAGTGAATGCTGAAAAATCCAGTCGGATCGTGCACTTCCTGTTCTTTGCCGCGTTGGGTGCACCGTTTCTCATCCTGCTCTTTTACCCGGGTCTCACACAACTTGATGAACTCGTGGGTTTAAATCCGCTACCGTTCAAACCTCTCTTCCTCATTATTGGAGTCGTATTGGCAATACCGGGGCTATATCTGCTTGGGATCTCCAATAAATTGGTGCGTACCCTGGGAGGTGGAGCCAATGCGTTCCGTTTGACGAAGCAAATTGTCGAACAGGATGTTTATAAGCGCACCCGGAATCCGATGTCGCTCGGATATTATCTATTCGCCTTGAGCCTGGGATTCATGTCAGGCTCGACCCTCATGACGCTTGCTGTGCTATTGGGACTCATCCCTGCGCATATCTTCTTCCTCAAATACTTTGAAGAACTCGAGCTCGAACTTCGTTTTGGCGAATCCTATAAGGAATACAGGCAGAAGGTGCCTTTCCTGATTCCAAAATTATCTGCTGACTAATAAAACAACCCTGTTCTTGTTAACTAAAAAGAAGGCGGAGGAGTTGTGAAACTTTCGACTTTTATCAAATTAATGACCAATGGGCAATCCTCTCTGATATTTCGATTGCTCAGAACAACCAGTGAGTTTTATCGTGCCTGCTTTATCTCCGCCGCCCTGTCGAGAGGCATTTATCATAATTTTGTCGAAGGGAAAGCCAG
>DASTFG010000025.1:0-15473 GCA_035708785.1 Anaerolineales bacterium | reverse complement strand
TCTACCCTTGGAATGTCATAGATTGGAATGTGGTTGACCAGAGCCAGGTTTGTATTGTAGAGGGCGCTGAAGTCCGAATGAGCCGGGAGAGAATTAGGAACGTAAAGAGCAACCGCAAGCATGGCAATGGCACCAACAATGAGGAGCAAAGATATAAGGAGATTACGTTTCATTGATCTTCGCTTTGCCGGGCAATGTTCCGGATAAGAGCTCGAAACGTCAGCCGGCGGAATGGATAGAGCAGGTACCAGTGCAGAAATCCGGGCAGGCCCCGCGGGGAGAAGAACACGGTTTGTGTCAGGCGGGTCCGACTTCCAGCCCGACCTACACGCCATTCGATCCATTGATCGCCGACACGCCGGTCCTTCTCGCGGACGATCATTCGCCGGTCCTGTTCCTTCACCTCCACGCACCAGTATGGATTGCCGGCCGTATACTTAATTGCCTGAAAGACTTTTTCCGGTGAAGCATGTGTATGGATCTCGAAATGATCAATGAAACAGCCTTCGTGCTTGATGGCTTTTTCTTTTTCCTCTCCATCGTCCCAGACGCGCTCGATTTGGGACGGATGTGTCTCTTCGAGTGCGCCTCTCGCGGCGGCCTCAAAGCCAACGAGCTTCACTTCCGGGAATATCCGGCGTGCTTCCTCATGTTGAACGACACTGTCATTCTTAAGTCCTTCGATCAGAGCATACGCGATCGGGCGCGGTACGGGAGTCATCAGCCCGACGCCGAAGGCCATAAACCAGAGCGGGATCCCCGGCATCAACAGCATGTTACGTTTGAGCCCTCGTATCCTGGCATACCGCATCATCAAGTCGCCGTAGGTCGTGATGTCCGGACCGCCGATCTCGAAGACTCCGCCGCGCCTCGTAGGATTCTCCAGCGCGGCGAGGAGATAGTCGATTACATTTTGGATGGCAATCGGCTGCGACCTATTCTTCATCCACCTAGGACCCGGCACAATGGGAAAGAGCTCGGTCATGAAGCGGATCATCTCAAATGAGATGCTTCCCGAGCCGGCGATCACGCCCGCACGGAATTCTGTGACAGGCACATGGCCTTCCCGCAGCACCTTTCCTGTCTCCATGCGCGAGCGCATATGCGGAGCGATATCCTGTTCCGGATCGGCAAGCCCGCCAAGGTAGATGATGTGTTCGACGCCTGCTTTTTCTGCGGCATCCGCAAAAGCGCGCGCACCCTGCAGTTCACGCTCCGTATAGCCGTGCCCAAGGGTCATGTTATGGATCAGATAATAGGCGGTGTAAACGCCATCCAGCGCGGGCGTGAGCGTTGACGGCCTCGCCACATCGCCCGGAACAATTTCTACAAACGGGAACCAGCTCCGGCCTGTGAGTCGGCGCGGCGCGCGCGCCAGGCAGCGGACTTGATAACCACGCTCCAATAACCGTGGGATCAGGCGGCTGGCAATATATCCGGTTGAACCGGTCACGAGGATGAGCGGGGAAGTCACCCAACCCTCTTGCTTCTTTCTTCTTTCCTAAAGTGAAAGAGGAGAGAAGAAAGCAGTCTAGTAAGCATGGGCTAGGACACGCGCGCGTGATGCAACTCGTCGAGTGAGGCCATCAAAGATGAATTTATGGAAAGGCCACATCGCGTACCAGTAAAGAAACCCGAATAGGCCCCGCGGTGCAAAATACGCGGTGACGGTGAGAAGCGTCTTACCGTCTTGCGGAAGTGACTCGAACTGAAGCCATGCCTTTCCGGGCAATTTCATCTCGGCGCGCAATCGCAGAAGGCGATTCTTTTCCACTTCTTCGGCGCGCCAGAAATCGAGCGACTCTCCCACGCGGATCTCATCGGGATGCCGGCGGCCGCGCCGCAGGCCCACGCCGCCGACCGCCTTATCGAGCCAGCCGCGCATGCCCCAGGCCCAATCCATATAAAGCCAGCCGCGTTCGCCGCCGATCCCCGCATAAGAGCGGAAGATCGTCTCAGGCGGAAGGTCAAGCAGGAGCTGCCGGGTTTCGATGAACATGCCTTCTTCCACGGTCAGCTTGTAGGGTTTGACGTCTCCTGCCACCGTGACGAGTGCATCCGACCAGCTCGTCTCGACATTCTCTCTCTGGATGCGGCCCAGCGCCAGACGAACAGCCCTTTGGAAGTCCATCGGCTTGATCTGCGGGAATAACTTCCGCGCAGCTTCATCCCGGACGATCAGGCGGGCGCGCAGTCCCTCGATCAGGGGCAGCACGACGCGCCAGTGGATCGGCGTGACCATGTGAACCCAGTACGCCGACAGCCTGGGCGCATAAAACGGCGTGCGGATGAGCACGCGTTTGAGATGGCGTTCCTTGGCATAACCGAGCAGCATATCTGCATAGGTCAAACGCGTCGGTCCGCCGATTTCGATCATCTTGCCAATACTTTCGGGCGTCTCCAAGGCAGCGATCAGATAAGAAAGAACATCCCGGATGGCGATTGGCTGCGCCTGCGAAAAGAACCAGGCAGGACAGATCAACACCGGCTCGCGCTCGGTCAGATACCGGATCATTTCGAACAGCGCCGAGCCGGAGCCAACGATCAGGCCCGCCCGGAATTCAGTCACCGGTACGTGGCTGTGCCGCAGGGTATATCCTGTCTCATGCCGGGCGCGCAGATAAGGAGAAAGGTCCGAGGTGGGATCGACCAGCTCGCCGAGATAAATGATGCGTCCGATGCCCGTTTCTCCTGCGGCTGCGGCGAAGTTGCGCGCCACTTCGAGGTCCCGGTCGGCGTTGATCTTGCCGCCCTGCTGGCCATGGATGAGGTAGTAGGCAACCGAGACGTCCTGCATGGCTTCGGCCATTTTGCCGGGCGCGAGCACATCTCCGCTGGCGACCTCGACCTGCTTCAACCACCAGCGTCCCTGCAGGCGGTTCGGGTCCCGAACAAGGCAGCGCACCCGGTAACCGGCTTCGAGCAAGCGCGGTACGAGCCGCCCGCCTACATAGCCTGTTGCACCGGTAACGAGGATGAGTTTGGATTGGGACATCAATAAAATTGTATCCTACCCTTTCAATTCTATGCTATGATGAAAGACATCTATGCAGGCGGCTCATCTACCTACCTCCAGTCGACTACAAGAGCAACTCACCCGGCTGCCGCTGATATGGTTCTCGCTTGCCTTCCTCGCGGGGATTATTCTGGCAAGCCTCATTTCCCTGTCTGTTTCCGTTTGGGGCGCGCTCGCGCTGGTTGCTTTCATTCTCTCAATTCTTTTGCGAGCCCTTGCTCCTCGTCTTCCACTTGCCACGTTCCCCCTTCCTCTTTTCGCCTTCATACTTCATCCTTTTACTTTCATCCTCCTCCTTGCTCTCTTTCTCGGCGCAGCACGGTACCAGCTTTCCGTCCCAGACTTCGACGCAAACCACATCGCCTTCTATAATGACCGGGATTATGAGTTGCTCATTACAGGCGTCATAACCGAGCCGCCAGATTATCGCGATAACTACACTAACCTGCGCCTCGATGTCGAGAAAGTGGACACCGGCGACCGTGATTTGCCCGTCCATGGCCTGATCCTGGTGCGCGTCACCAATAATCAAGTATTTCATTACGGGGACCGCTTACGCTTGCGCGGACAGCTCAGGACGCCGCCGGAGAACGAGGACTTTTCGTACCGTGATTATCTTGCCGCACAGCACATTCACTCTTATGTGCCCAGCGCGGAAGTGACGGTACTGCCGGGCCGAGGCGGCAACCCGATCTCCGCGGCGCTGTATGCGGTTAAAGATAGATCGCTCGCGAACATCTATCGAATCTTCCCCGACCCGGAGGCATCGTTGCTGGCCGGCATTCTCCTTGGTGTCGATACAGGCCTCACGCAGGAATTACAGCAAGCCTTCAAGGACACAGGCACCGCGCACATTATCGCCATCTCCGGCTTCAATATGAGCATCATCGCGGGAATGTTCGTCATATTATTTAGCCGTTTTCTGGGACCACGGCGCGGCGCGCTGCTGGCAGTCCTTGGAATCATTCTCTATACCGTTCTTGTCGGCGGCGGTGCCGCAGTTGTGCGCGCTGCGATCATGGGCAGCCTTGCGCTCTTTGCCAGACAAGTAGGCCGCCGGCAGTTCGCGTTGAACACGCTCCTTGCTGTCGCCTTATTAATGACATTATGGAACCCGTTATATGTTTGGGATGTCGGATTTCAACTTTCGTTCTTTGCCACACTTGGACTCATCCTTTATGCGGAGCCGTTCTCCCAATTTGCGCATCGAATCATCACGAAATATTTTCCGGCCTCATCAGCCGAGCGTCTCGCACAGCTCTTTTCGGATTTTGTTCTCCTCACACTGGCCGCACAATTGACTACAATTCCCATTATGGCGTATCACTTCCAGCGTATATCGCTTGTTTCTTTCATTGCCAACCCGTTCATTCTGCCTGCACAGCCCGCAGTGATGATCCTCGGCGGCCTGGCAGTTCTGCTCAGCCTGGTATGGTTTCCGCTCGGCCAGATCGCAGGCTGGGTGGCATGGCCCTTTGTCGTCTACACGATCCGCATCGTGGAGTTGTTCGGCCAAGTTCCGCACGGGACTCTCTTCCTGGGAGAGCTCTCGATCTGGTTTGTGATTCTGTTCTACGCGGCCCTTTTCACCCTGACGTTTGGCGGGGAGCGCTTGATGGCGGGTTTCGAATCCCTGAAAGGGAGGCAGACCACCATCCCCACCGGGATCGGGCTGCTCATCCTTGCACTGGCTTTGTTACTCGTCTGGCGCGCCGCGGTTGCTGTCCCGGATCGGCTCCTGCATGTTACGTTTCTGGACGTCGGCTCCGCGGATGCTGTGTTGATCAAAACGCCCTCGGGGAGGCATATTCTGATCAACGGCGGACCGAGCGTGACGACCCTGTCCGATGAATTGGGGAGAAGATTGCCATCCTTCAATCGCAAGCTGGACTGGCTGGTTGTTGCCGGGACCGGCGAAGAAGATGTTGCTGCCTTGCCGCGCGTGATCGAGCGTTACCCGCCCGATGCCGTAGTCTGGAGTGGAAACACCCAGGCTTCCTTTTCCGCGCGTGTATTGAATGAATACCTCACCTTGCACTCTATTCCGGTTGAGCGCGTGGATGTGGAGCAGACGCTGGACCTGGGCGAAGGCGGCCTGCTACGCGTGTTGTCAACGGGGCCGCGCGGCGCAGTCCTGTTGATCGAGTGGCAAAGTTTCCGAGCCCTGCTGCCAGTGGGTATGACCTTCGAAGCTCTGGATGCATTGCAGGAAGGCGCCCGCATAGGGCCGGTCAGTGTGCTATCCCTTGCCGATTCCGGGTATGCTGCCTCGAACCCACCCGAATGGATTGCCAATCTGAATCCGGAACTGGTTGTGTTGAGTGTGGATGCAGCCGACCAGAACGGCATGCCCGATCGTCAGGTGTTGGAGACGGTGGAAGATTACGCGCTGTTGCGCACCGATCAAAATGGCTGGATCGAGATTACCACGAATGGGAAACAGATGTGGGTAAACGTCGAAAGGGAATAGCGCTTGCGATATATTTCAGAATACTGTATGGTAGTATATCCAAGGAGGTCGGATGATGAGCGAGCTGAATATCACTTCATCGCAGGTTGAAGGGGATACGCCCGTAACGATTCTGCATTTGAGCGGCCATCTCCATGGCGATACAGAACGCGAGTTAGTCGATCGTGCCCGCCAGGCCCGTGAAGACGGGGCAAAATCTCTCATACTGGATTTGTCGGAGGTGGAGATTCTAACCAGCGCCGGTCTGCGTGCGATTCACAATATCTTTAATTTGTTCACACCGCCAGGCGATGTCGTGATCATACGTCAGCATGGTGAAGAGCCGTATAAGTCGCCCTACTTCAAGCTGGTTTGTCCGAATCCGAACATTTACTATATACTGAATATCGCCGGTTTCTTGCAGAATATCCTGATTTTCAACAACATGGATGACGCGGTCAATTCATTTTCGCATGGTCAGACATAACACTTGTACAAACGTTTCCACCATCTTTTGGATATTGATTTCTTCCTTCACGATGCGGTAAGACTCTTCGCCCATCTTTCGCAAACGCGGCACATCGGATAGCGCCTCCTCCAGGGTGGACACCAGCGCGCCCAGATCATCAGGCGGGATTTGCCAGCCATTTCCTTCACGAACCAGGTCGTCCTGTGTGCCATCTCCCTGCGCGACAATCACGGGAAGCCCGTGACTCATTGCCTCGTGGACGGCCAGTCCCCCGGTTCCGGGCAGGACGAAGAGGTCGGCCCCCGTGAAAAACGGTTTTAGCTCAGCCCCGTGCCTGGCGCCAGCAAATTCCGCGGTCGGATAGATCTCTTTGGCAAGCGATTCGAGCACGGGGCGTTCCGGCCCATCGCCGACGATGACCAAACGCGGCTTCACTGCAAGCGCAGCGCATGCTCTCAATAAATGATCAATCCGTTTGCGGGCTTGCAGCCGTCCAACGAAGAGGATGTATGGTTGGCCGTTGAACGTCATCGAACGCGCCGGGCACGGGAAGTCTGGCGGCGGAGAGACAGAGTTATACGCGACAAATATCTTGTCCCTTGGAAACCCCAGTTGAGCATATTCGCCGGCGCCGCGCTGGCTGTAGGCAATCAACGCGTCGAACTGCTGGAAGAATGAGAGCCGGCGGGTTTGAAGGATTGCAGACAAGGAGCCCGAGAGAGGCGACGCTCCCAATCCCCAGCCTATGACAGGCCTGCCGCGCCCGTGCATCCACTTGACGGCAGAGGCCAGCGAGAGATCGCGCGAGTTGGCCTCCATGATCAGGGCTGCGGGATTCCAGTCTTCGAGCCACTTCATTAATCCGCGCTGATAATAGAGTGTGAAAGGATCTTTTAAGATATGGATATTTTGTCCGGCTCTGTAATGTGCGACCTTTAGCCCTTCAGCAGTTATGATCCCCTCACCTCGTCGCGGCCTGCCTGTGAATAGACTCATGCCTCTCTCGCAGGCAGACGCCAGCAAATCGAACAACGACACACGGTAACTGGGAAGCACACGCTGCTGGAGCGCGAGTTTGCCGGGGAAGCGCATCATGACGGGACGTGTGGCGCCTGCCTGGCAGGCGACCTGTGAGCGTGGACAACCTTCCACGTACCATTCTGTTTGACCATGACGCGGCTTTCATAATGAGATGCAACTTTTACGCCATCGGGCGTGGCGGTGCTGATCAGCAATGTATAACTTGCGATCGCTATATCCCCGTAATTCTGGATATGCAAGTTCGACAGGTCGAAGCGCGTTGGCGATTTTGCCTTACCCTCCGCCCCAAAAATGGTACCGCGCGCCGCGCTCGAGGCCATCATGAACTCATGGAAAGGCAGCCCGTCGATGCGGTGTGGTGTAATCCACCATTCGTAAAGCGTACGGTCCTTCGCGGTGGTTTCACTGTACGTTTGCGTATCGTTCTCCTGTATAGATTGCAGATGTTTTTTCAGGAATGTGATGATTTCATCGTTTGACATATCGGCTCCTGGCCTAACAGCAATTCTAAATACTTATCCACCATCGTATCTACACTGAGCCCTGATTCGGCCCGTACCCGCGCGGCTTTACGAAAACGCGGCTGGTCTTCCAGAACTTCTCTGGCGGCATTGACCAATGCGCCAATATCAGGTTTCTCGAGCTTCCACGGATTCGTTCCGTATGGAGCCAATACGCCAGCCTCTCCCTCTACAATTTCAGATAACGAACCAGTATCGAAGCCGATGACGGGCAATCCGCATGCCAATGCTTCGATGACCGAATTCGGGCAGGGTGGATTCACTTCGGCAGAATATAACAAATGAGATGACCTCATCATCCACGGGATTTGTTCGCGCGGAATGGCATCCAGAAACCGAATGCGAAAGCCGTGAGGATATTCCAATCTTCTTTTCGTGCGCCTGTCCACGCGCCCGACGATGCACAATTCGACCTTATACCGATGGGATAAATGCACCGCCATTTCAAGGGCGTGGAACAGACCTGAATTCTGCGCGCCGGATAAACTCCCTTCCACGATCAATATACGATAATATCCTGATGGACGTTCATGCAGCCCGTTGGGGGTGTATCGATCCAGGTCTACTCCATTCAGGATGACCGATGAAGGGACACGCGCCGGATGATAGCAGTCCTCCCACCAGCGCTTGATGAACTGGCTCTGATAGATAACATGATCCACCAGACGCCTGCGAATGAAGGATAGATTCGCATTGCCATAAATCGCACGAATCGTATATCGCAACCCCGCCCAGTGAACGCGATGCACCCAGTTGATCCCGTCCAGTCTCTGTACGATCCGCACGCCGCGCCGGCGCGCTCGCCATAACGGGAGCAGATGTCTGGTCCCTGCAAGCACGAGGATGGCCTCCACCGGTTTGCTGGGATCGTGGGTTACTTCAATGTTACGCGCACGCAATCCATCTTCAAATTTCAGCCGGAAGGATGCCACGCCTGCCAGCCCCTCCACGCGCGGAACGATGCAAATGCGAGACATGGAATAATTATAAGCGCTTGCCAGTTCAGACCTATTCTGTGGTTAAATTAAGCTGGAGGCCGCTATGAATCAAACGGATCCTGATTTTGTCGCCTTTCTGAGAGCATACCCTGCCTACCCTACAACGCAGATTATCGATGATTTGCGCGCCACCGAGTATGCCCGTCTGGATATCGGCGGGCACATTTATCTCGATTACACGGGCGGTGGTTTATATGCAGAGTCACAGCTGCGCCGTCATACCAAATTGCTTAGCGAACATGTGTTTGGTAATCCGCACTCGAGCAATCCTACTTCCCAGGCGGCGACCCAGCTGGTGGAGCACGCGCGCGAATATGTACTGAAGTATTTTAATGCAGATCCGGATGAATATCTTGCAATCTTCACGCCTAACGCGAGTGGCGCGTTGAAACTGGTAGGGGAGTCCTATCCCTTTCCGGAGGGACGCTATTTATTGACGTTCGATAACCATAACTCTGTGAACGGGATCCGGGAATTCGCGCATGCACGCGACGCGGAGGTGACGTACATTCCCATCGGCCTGCCTGACATGCGTGTCGACGATTCGCAGCTGGACCGGGAGCTGGCGCGGCCTGCGAAGGAAGGGCATAATCTTTTTGCCTATCCCGCGCAATCGAATTTCTCTTCCGTAAAGCACCCGCTCGAATGGATCGAGAAAGCTCACCACAATGGCTGGGATGTTTTGCTCGACGCAGCTGCCTTTGTACCGACAAGCAGGCTCGATTTAAGCCAGGTCAAGCCCGATTTTGTGCCGGTCTCATTCTATAAGATGTTCGGGTACCCCACGGGCGTTGGCGCGTTGATCGCACGCAGGGAGGCCTTAGCCAAACTGCACCGTCCATGGTTCGCAGGCGGGACGATCACCGTCGCCTCGGTTCAGGGCAACAAATATTATATGGCGGACGGCGCGTCTGCCTTTGAGGATGGGACGATTGATTACCTTAATATCCCTGCGATCGAAATCGGGCTGAAACATGTGGAATCCATTGGCTACGATGTGATTTCCGAACGGGTCCATTCGCTCGCCGGCTGGCTGCTGGATAACCTGACATCGATGCAGCATAGCAACGGCAGGCCGCTTGTCCGTGTCTATGGCCCCATGACCACCCAGGGCCGCGGCGGGGCAGTGACGGTGAATTTCTACGATCGGGATGGGAAGGCTCTGGATCATCGCTACATCGAGGAGCAGGCAAATGAAGCCAACATCTCCCTGCGGACGGGCTGTTTCTGCAATCCGGGTGCAGGGGAGATTGCCCTTGGCATCTCGCGCGTTGAGCTCGATGTGTGCTTTACCCGCACCGGTCATGAAGACCGTTTGACCGTGGACGATTTCCGCCTGTGTATTGACGGCAAATCCTCCGGCGCAGTTCGGATTTCCGTAGGCATGGTGACGAATTTCAATGATGTGCAGGGATTCCTGGCTTTTGCGAGGGGGTTGCTTTCTTGAAGGCCGGTGCCAGGTGTAAATTCCTACAAAAATCTAGCAAAACGGGCTTGACTTTCTCCTTATTCGGCGTATAATATAGGCATTGGATGTAAAAAACGAGCAAAATATCGCAAGCGCTTGAGAGAAAGCTCTCAGAGCGCTTGCCTTTGTTTGTCTCTCGTACTAGCCGACTATACGCTATACAGAGCCAAGCTCGAAAAGTAACCTTATTCTTTTTGAGGAGAGGACCAGTGGAAACCAAGGGACTGACCGCACTCCGCATCAGTTTAGCCTCACCCGAAACGATCTTGTCCTGGTCGTATGGCGAGGTACTCAAACCGGAAACCATCAACTACCGACGCCTGCGCCCGGAAAAGGATGGGCTGTTCTGCGAAGCCATTTTCGGCCCGCAGCGTGACTGGCAATGTTACTGCGGTAAATACAAAAACCCACGCTATAAAGGCATTATCTGCGATAAGTGCGGCGTGGAGGTTACGCGCGCAGCTGTGCGCCGCGAGCGCATGGGTCATATTGCACTGGCTACACCGGTTGCGCATATCTGGTATACACGGCGCATCCCATCCTACCTGGGGATGCTTCTCGATATCTCGCGCCGCAATCTCGACCGCGTGCTGTACTTTGCACAGTATATCGTGACCTATGTGGACGAAGAGGCTCGCAACAAAGCCCTGAAGCGCATCGAGGATGAAATCTCTGTTTCCGAACGCGAACAGGCCACGAGCGTCAATACCAAGATCGCAGAAGTCAAAACAAAGCGTGACCATACGCTGAACGATATCAATCAAAAACGCGCCAGCCTGGAACAGGGCTACGACGAAGCCATCGCCGAAAAACACGAACCCTACAGCAAAGAAGGTCAAAAACTTGAGAAATTGCTTCAGGGGCAAATGGGCGAGCCTGCGAAAAAGGCTGTAGTCTTCGAGCTGACCGGTGAAAAGATCCTCGATGCAGGCGATAAAGTCGCGGCCAAGCATTTGACCCAGGTGCAAAAGATCGTCCGGAAAACCCTGGAAACGGTCGAGAACGAAGTCAAAGACCAGCGTGCCCAGGAACTTGAAGATCTCAAAATGGAAGCAGGCAGGGTCAGGGCTGATGCAGAGCTCAAAATGGAGGCTTTGCGCTCCCAATTAGAGGATCAAGCCTCTGCTTCCTCTAACCAGTCTTCGCGCATGCGTGACGAACTGCTGGAACTGCGACCGTTCACCTTTCTGAGCGAAATCCGTTATCGTGAACTCAAACAGCGTTGGGGACAAGTCTTCCGCGCCGATATGGGTGCCGAGGCTTTCTTCGACATTCTCGAGCGCCTGGACCTCGATAAGCTTTCCGAGGAACTGTGGCATGAGGTCCGCACGACAAAATCAAAGCAGAAACGTAAGAAAGCCACGACCCGTTTGAAGGTTGTGGAGGCCTTCCGCCGCTCGGGCAATCGCCCCGAATGGATGATCCTGACAGTCCTTCCCGTGATCCCGCCCGATCTGCGCCCGATGGTGCAGCTGGATGGCGGGCGCTTTGCGACCTCCGACCTGAACGATCTCTACCGCCGCGTGATCAACCGCAACAATCGCCTGAAGAGGCTGTTGGAACTGGGCGCGCCGGATGTCATCATCCGCAATGAGAAGCGCATGCTCCAGGAGGCCGTCGACAGCCTGATCGACAACTCACAGCGCGGCAAGGCCCTCAGCCGGCGCGGACGCCGCGAGCTCAAATCCCTGAGCGATATGCTCAAGGGCAAGAAGGGACGCTTCCGCCGCAACCTGCTCGGCAAGCGTGTGGATTACTCCGGTCGTTCCGTGATCGTCGTAGGTCCGCAGCTCAAGCTCTATCAATGCGGCCTGCCAAAGAGCATGGCGCTCGAGCTGTACCGGCCGTTCGTGATCGCGCGGCTCGTGCAGAACAATTACGCGGCCAATGTCAAGGGAGCGCGCCGCCTGATCGAGCGCAACCGTCCCGAGGTCTGGGAAGCGCTGGAAAGTGTCATCGGTGAACGCCCAGTGTTATTGAACCGCGCGCCCACGCTGCATCGTCTCGGTATCCAGGCATTCGAACCGATCCTGATCGAGGGTTCGGCGATCCAACTGCACCCGCTGGTGACCACCGCCTTCAACGCTGACTTCGACGGCGACCAGATGGCTGTTCATGTCCCGCTTTCACAGAAGGCTGTGCAGGAAGCGCGTGAGCTGATGCTCGCTTCGAAGAACCTGCTGAAGCCTGCGGATGGCGAGCCAATTATCTCCCCATCCAAGGATATGGTGCTCGGTGTGTATTACCTGACTATGGAGCAGAAGGCGGAACACAAGGGCGATGGCCGCGCCTTCGCCGATATGGACGAAGTTGAAATGGCCTACGCGCTGGATCAGGTGGAAATCCACTCTGAGATCAAGCTGCGCGCCAAGACATGGTACGACGAGCAGGGCAACCGCCTGCCGGAACCTGAAACACGCATTATCAACACGACAGTTGGACGCGTGCTCTTCAATCGCATCCTGCCGGAGGAGATCCAGTTCGTCAACGAAAAGCTGGACAAAGGCGGCGTCAAGGATTTGATCGCCGATGTCTATGAGGTATCCGGCCAGGAAAAGACCACGGAAGTGGCAGATAAGATCAAAGCGCTGGGCTTCGAATATGCCATGAAGTCCGGCACGACGCTTGCCGTTGCGGATATCTCCATCCCGCCGGAGCGCAAGGGCATCATCGAGGATGCTCTTAAGCAGGTCGAAGTGGTACAACGCGATTTCCGCCGCGGTCTGTTGACCGAGCAGGAAAAGAATGAGCGCGAGATCGAGATCTGGCAGGGCACGACAGATAAGGTCGCGGATGCCGTCAAGAAGCATATGGACCCGGACGGCAATCTTTCCACGATGGCCTCCTCGGGCGCGACAAAAGGTGGTTTCTCCACCATCTCGCAGCTGGCCGGCATGCGTGGTCTTATGGCCGACCCATCTGGCCGTATCATCCCCATGCCGATCCGTTCGAACTTCCGTGAGGGCCTCACCGCGCAGGAGTACTTTATCTCGACGCACGGCGCGCGCAAGGGCCTTGCAGATACTGCTTTGCGTACGGCAGATGCTGGTTATCTGACACGCCGCCTGGTGGACATCGCCCAGGATATCATCATCAACGAACACGATTGCGGCACCCGGGACGGCGTCTGGATTCGCAAGCGCGACGATGTGGCGGGCCAGTCATTGAGCAGCCGCCTGTACAGCCGTCTACTGGCTGAAAATGTGATCGACCCGACGACCGGTGAGGTAATCGGCGAATATAACGATGTGATCAACCAGGAACTGGCTCGCAGAATCTCCGCCGCGGGCGTCCAGGAAATCAAGGTGCGCTCGCCGCTCACATGCGAGTTACAGCATGGGATCTGTTCCAAATGCTATGGCCTCGACCTGGGACGCGGCACGATGGTAGACCTTGGTTCTGCCGTGGGTATTGTGGCGGCCCAGTCCATCGGTGAGCCCGGCACGCAGCTGACGCTGCGCACCTTCCATACTGGTGGTGTGGCCGCCGGCGGCGCGGATATTACCACGGGTCTGCCGCGCGTGGAGGAACTCTTCGAAGCGCGCAAGCAGCCGAAAGGTGAAGCGCTCGTCGCAGAGATCAGCGGTACGGTGCACATCAACCAGTCCGAAAAATATGCCGACCTGCGTGAAGTGGTCATCGAGCACAGTGAGCTCGTCAGTGACGAGTACAGCATCCCCGAGGACTGGAAGTTCGCAGTCAAGGATGAGGCAGAGGTTAAGGCCGGCGACGTGCTGGCAACCCAGGACGACGCGAAGATTGTCGCCCAGCATGGCGGTCGTGTCCGTGTAGATAAAAAGGCGCGAAAAGTCGTCGTCTCGTACGATCAGCGCGAAGAGATCTCCTACGAGATCCCGACCACAGCCCGCCTGCTCGTAAAGAGCAACGACAAAATCGAAGCGGGCCAGCCGCTCACGGAAGGCTCGCTCAATCCGCACCGCGTCCTGCGCATTCAGGGACGGGAAGCCTGCCAGATGTATCTGATGACCGAAGTGCAGAAAGTTTATCGCTCGCAGGGTCAGAACATTCACGACAAGCATTTTGAAGTGATCATCCGCAAGATGATGAGCAAGGTGCAGGTCACTCGCCCAGGCGACACCAAGTATCTGCCCGGTGATACCGTGGACCGGCTCGAGCTTCGCAAGGTGAACGAGCAACTGCTGGCGGAAGGCAAGCAGCCTGCCAAGTTCTCTGAGGTTCTGCTTGGTGTGACCAAGGCTTCGCTCAGCACCGACTCCTTCCTCTCCGCTTCCTCGTTCCAGCACACCATCAAGGTGCTGGCAGGCGCAGCCATCGGTTCCACCACCGACCCGCTCTACGGCTTGAAGGAGAACGTGATCATTGGCAAGCTGATCCCCGCCGGCACGGGCTTTACACAGGGCCGTTTCAAGGAAAGCAACGGCGAGGGCGAATCCAGCTCTTCGCAGTGGACGGAAATTTCAGACGCCACTGCCGCCGACTAAAGGATCAAGGGCGACCGGACACGGTCGCCCTTCTTATTTAACTAACCGGTTGAAAGTTGAAAAGGGAAGCACTGGAACAAATTTTAGAGTTCGAGCGTCTTCAAGGCAGGGATTGAATTCCCTTTTTCGGCATGAAAATTGTTGTTGCGGACCGAAAGGAGGAAACATGCTGAAGACAAACCTACGCCTTTTACCGGTTATTGCGTTATTGATCCTTTCACAGGCTTGTGCCGGTATATCACCACCGGACGCGAATGCTGTTGGTACGGCCATCGCGCAGACCATTGTCGCAGGCCTGACGCAGACGGCGATATCCGGTGTACCCACTTCTATCCCAGAATCCCCGACTGCTACGCAGACCCTTACACCCGAGTTGCCAACAATCACGCCAACAGAAACCCTAACGCCAACTCCTATCTTTACTAACACACCTGCCACGCCACAGATCAGCGTTTCTGTAGCCACAAACTGCCGCGTGGGTCCTGGAAGGGTTTATGACAGGGTGGGCGCACTGCTGGTCGGCGAGGTTGCTGAAGTCGTCGGGCGTAACCCGACGGGGAACTACTGGTACATTCGTAACCCGCGTCAAGCGAACAGCTTCTGCTGGCTGTGGGGCGAATATGCCACGCTGACGGGAAATATCGGCGCCCTGCCGGTGTACACACCCCCGCCTTCACCCACGCCGGCGCCTAATTTTGTGGCATTTTATGACAGCAAGGAGACCTGCAATGGCTGGTGGGTAGACATCGAACTGGAAAACACCGGCGGCGTGACCTTCCGGTCCATGTCCCTCACCGTGATCGATACGGCCACCAATACGGTCCTTCCCTTTGAAGGGGACTTCTTTACAAATCGTAACGGCTGCAATCAATTAGATACACGGGAAAGCTTGCCTCCGGGAGCTACTCGTATCGTGAGTTCGCCTGTCTTCAACTATGACCCAACCGGGCACCGGTTCCGCGCCACGATCACCTTATGCTCAAGCCTCGGGCTCAATGGCATCTGCAGGACCCAGGTGATTGAATTTACGCCCTAGAAGAGGCAACTT
>DASTFG010000024.1:0-9079 GCA_035708785.1 Anaerolineales bacterium | reverse complement strand
CAGTTGTAGAGATCGATACTGAAGCTTTCTCTCCTTACGGAACCGCTGAAAAGCCAGAAACGTTTCCGCTCCGGCTGACGGCATTCCCAGATGGTTTTATTATTCTGGTAGCCGATAATGAAATTGCAGCCTATGGTTGTTCGGAAAAATGGCTGACAGAACGCCAGCCGGGCCTGGACGAGAATCCCCTGGCCAACCACCAGCCTGACGGCAGAATATTTTGTATCACAGGAATGGCTGTCAGGAAGAGATATCGGGGGAGAGGCTATCGTTTACTCGTACTCGATAGGCTGATCGAGGTTGCCCACAGTGAAGGCTGTAAGAAAATTATCTTAGAGACAGCGCATGCCCAGGATTTATATCGAAAACGCGGCTTCAAGGTGGTTCGAAATCGCATCGAACGTGGGATTTCATTGGATGTCATGTCTCTCGATATCGAATCCTATGGAATGAATGCGTCCACACCGGCGCCTGGTGAAGACTCTCGATAGCTTCCCGCTTCTGAGGCACCGCACAATTGTGTTCAGACGCATTGAGCTCTTCGACGAGATGAGTGAAGAAGGCCACCGCGATTTTATGGAAGCCATGCGGGAACGTATTGACGACCCCGATTACAACATTGAGGCGAATTTGAGCTGTCGCGCGCCCTGTAGAGGTCCGGGGCCCGGATGAGAAGGTCGAGAGCAAGAAGTGATTGAATTTCGACCGGGTTTGTCCTATACTGGTAAACAAGATGCCTGCATCCACGCTGATTCGACTTGGTGGTCTTTCCGCAATCCTGGCCGGGCTGCTGCGGGCCGGGTCATCCTTCATCCCGTACCTGACCACAGAACAAGGTGAATTGCTCGAGGTGTTGTATCTGATCACGGACGTGTTGATCTTGCTCGGGCTGCTCGGCGTCTATGGATACCAGCACGAGCAGGCGGGCCACTCGGGATTCATCGGGTTTCTACTCGCACTGATCGGGACGGCGATCATCGTCGGACCGGATGGCAGGATCGGAAGCGTCGAGATGTACATGGCAGGGGCTTTGATGATCTCTATTGGAGTACTCGTGTTGGCGATCGGTACCTGGAAGGCGGGCCAACTGCCGCGCTCGGTGCCCATCCTGTGGGCCGGGTCGACGGTGGTTGGGCTTGGCGGATTTGTGTTGGGCAGCCTGGATTGGACGTTCCTGATCGCCGGAGTCACGTTTGGCTTGGCTTTCCTCGTGGCGGGTATCACGATATGGAGGGATCCAGGACAGAAGCAGGCGGCCTGACCCGCGCCGCTTTCTACCAGCTCTCCAGAAAGGCAATATGAAGGCGACCATTCCATCCTCGACCAGGGGACCTCGATCGCGTGCCCTGATCTGGCTGGTACGCATTGGAATTGGGCTGCTGGCAGTCCCCCTGATCCTGGCCCTCGCCGGGGCAGCTTACCAGGCCCTGGCCGGTGCACGGGATCAAAGAAACTATCCGCCGCCCGGGGAGCTCATCGACGTCGGCGGTTACAGGCTGCATCTGCTCTGTATGGGCGAAGGCTCGCCAACGGTGATCCTCGACGCTGCAAACCAGGGAACCGTCTCGAACTGGATCTGGATCCAGCCTGCGCTGGCCGAGACGACGCGCGTCTGCGCCTACGATCGCGCTGGAGCAGGCTGGAGCGATCTCAGCCCCGATGCACACGACACCCGGCAGAATGCAGAGGCGCTGCACACGCTGCTCAACAATGCACAGGAGCCTGGCCCCTACGTTCTGGTGGGACATTCACTTGGGGGGCTTTTTGTGCGCATGTTTGCCGAAATGTATCCCGACCAGGCTGCAGGGATGGTGTTCATCGAAGGAACACTTCCGGACGGCCTGAAAGCACTGGGCCAGCCCGATGTCATGCCCGGCGCCCCGGACGCAGGATTTATGGATGCCACACCCGTGATCAGCCGCCTGGGTGTATTGCGCCTGTTGGATTTCCCGCCCACCGATCCGGATTTGCCCGAAAGGCAAAGAAAAGAGTTAAAGGCATATCTTGCCTCCACCAAATGGGCAGAAGCGATCAAGCGCCAATATCATCTGTTCCCGACCTTACTCGCCCAGGTACGTCCCCTCTATACGCCGGGCAGCCTGGGAGACATGCCGTTGGCTGTGGTGCTGGGCAGCAAAGGAGATGGGGGTATCGAAGCCTGGCGTGAGCTGTTCGAAGGACAGGCCGCCCTCTCGACCAACGGCGTGGTCTACCGCATCGAGGGGGCAACGCACATTAGTCTGGTGGACCGGCAGGAACATGCCGACCAGACGCGCACGGCAATTATGGATGTGGTCGAGGCTGTCCGAAATAAACAGGAAATGAGATCAAGCCAGCAGCCCGGCAAACATCCATAAGTCCTTTCTCGGATGCCTGGCTGATCTTCGGTTTCGGTGCAGTTGCCAGCTTTTCCACTGTTTGGGGCAGCTTACAAGATTGTTAGGCTTCTATCATGAACTCTGGAGCCGCGCGGAGCGTCTAAGAGGTACACTTCAGTCGTCAGTTGTTTTCGTTCGCCTGAAGAAAGAAAGACAGGCTCATGGATATCAAGCTCACGCTTCCTTTTGCCGAGGATCTGATAAAGGAAGCCGGGTGGATCCAACTGGATCGCTATCTTTACTTTATCGCCAGGTTCCATCTGCACATCGAACAGAAGCAAACGCAGGATTTTGTGGTGGGGGATATCCTGAGGACCTTCCGGACGACGCCGCACGCAGAGACCGAGGTGGAAAAGGTCTTCGAGGAGGAAGTCACGACCGTCGACCTCAGAGAGACCACCCGCTCTACGGCCCTGTCGAAGGACCTGACGGAGAAGATCGCGGCGACGATCGCCGGCGCGGCGCGCCCCCCTTTCTATGAAGTCTCCGCCAATATCGGGTCGGCGCTCGAGCAGACCATCCGGTCGAGCGTGGAGGAGTCCATCCGGTCGGGTACTACGGTCTCGAGGCGGGAGAGGAAGAGCTTCACGGTCCGCCAGACGATCAAGCCGGGCGCGCCGGAGTTACAGCTTGCCGTCGCCGGGTATCGCAAATACCGGCGGGACGTCTATCTGCATTACATCGATTATCTTTTTGTGGAATACAGGCGGACGGCCTTTGGTCTGCGCAAAAAGAAGCGGAACCTGCCCCGGCCGGTCGGGACGGCGCATATCAACCTGATCCCGGTCCATATGCCATTGTTCCGGCTGTTCTACTGGCGGCTGGAGGCGGAGAGCTCGCTCCTGTATACGGAAACAGAATATCAAAACCTGACGAAAGTGGCCCACCCCGACCGCGTCACGTTCGAGGAGCTTCACGAGCCGCTCAGGCTGTCCATGCCGGCCCGGGAGTCGCAGCCGACGTTGTACACTCTTTCCAACATCGCCTTCCCCCTGCGCTGGATCGACCGGAAAGGTCCGTGGACGAGGGAGGAACTGGAGAAGATCGAGATGGAGGAAGCGGAGGGGTCAGCCTGGTGGTACCAGTACGGGCCGGGGAGGAAGAAAGTCTGACCTGTGCTATCATGCATGAGCTGTAAACTTGCACAGTGCCGCAGATGCGGTAATTTTGTTCGCAGAAGGAGGCTTTCGCCGTGTCCGATATCAGATATGAGATCGTCATGCAGCTCGGTGTGTTATCGCAATCTGGCTCGGGTTGGACGAAGGAGGTCAACCTGATCAGTTGGAATGACCGTCCCCCGAAATATGACATCCGTGACTGGTCTGCAGATCACAGCCAGATGGGAAGGGGAGTCACGCTATCCAGGGAGGAGCTCCTGGCGCTGAGGGATCTGTTGAATCAGTGGGACCTGTAAATGCCGCGTAAGTCGGACACTTGCACCTGGCGCTGAGGCGCAAGCCTCAAGCGCAGGTGTTGCCAATCCGACTTACCGCCGATTCCTAACAATTCAATTGCAAAGGGGTTAATAAAAGTCACTCTTATGGGGCAAAACTGTCATGTCGCAGAAGACAAGCATGGGAAGAGGCGCGACATGACCACAGGTGATAACGCAGTTGACGATCCTTTGAAAAAACGAAGAAGGGCAGAGAAATTCTATCCGCTCGAGAAGCATCTGCGCGAGCTGGCTGAGACCCAGGAAGAGGCCACGCTGACCTTCGATCAGATCGAAGAGATCCTGAAGGAGGAGCTTCCGCCGGAGGCATATAAGGAGCGGGAATGGTGGAGCAACCAGGTGCGGGGCCTGCAGGTCCAGACGATCCCCTGGATGGATGCCGGCTGGCTGGTGGAAAGCGTCGACCTCCACGAGAAGTGGGTCCGTTTCGTGAGGCAGTAGGCAGTAGTCCATCAGCCGGAGGATGAGCAGAAGTGCAATCCCCGCGGCGACGGACGGTGACCTGACCGACCATACAAGGGGAAAACTGAATGGAACATAACTCCTTCGAGGTGCGTCTAGCGGCGTATCGAAGGAGTTCAAGATGGACCAGAATTTCATAAAATTCCTTATCGTCATTGGATTGATCGTTTCGCTTGCGGCCTGCCGTCCGCAAGCAATCGCCGAACCGGAAACGACCGACCCTGCGACATCGCAGGTCCCCGCCTCGGAAACGAGTATCCCTGCGCCCTCGCCACTCCCTCCGCCGAGTGAAGCTTCCGTTGATTTTGATTGCCAGCGTGTCAGTGAAATCCCGTCAGGGGAATGCGCAGCCCTGGTCGCGCTCTTCGAGAGCACGGATGGTGCCAATTGGAAGGAACATCCGGGCTGGCTGGAGGTAGACGCACCCTGCAACTGGTACGGGGTGACGTGCGAGGCGGGCCACGTGACCGAGCTGGTGCTGTTCGACAACGGGTTAAGCGGCCCTTGGCCCCATGAGATCGGGGACCTGACAAATCTGCGGGTCATACGCATGTTTACCAACGAGTTGAGCGGAAGTCTCTCTCCCATGTTGGGGCGTCTTTCCAGCCTGATGGAATTGGACCTGGCGCGAAACCACTTCACCGGAGAGATCCCGGCAGAACTGGGCAACCTTACGAACCTGACATGGCTCAACCTGTCGGGCAACGAACTGAGTGGGGCGATCCCCGCCGAGCTCGGGAATCTGGGGCAATTGGTCTATTTGAACCTGGCCTCCAACCACTTAAGCGGGTCGATTCCGGGCAAGCTGGGGGAGCTGAAAAACCTGAGCACTTTGGATCTTTCCCATAATCAGCTGAGCGGATCAATCCCCGCGGAACTGGTACACCTTGCCGACAACTCCTGGCTGGACCTTTCTTATAACCAGCTGAGCGGCGCGGTCCCGGACGAATGGGTGACGGATTCGATCGATGAGGCCCCGGCAAGGGGCGGCCGGTCCGCTCCCCGCTTGTGGGGCAACGAGCTGGAAGGCACGATCACTGCGTCGAACGACCCGTCTACAGAGGTGATGTTCGAAGGGATCGGCTTCCGCTATACCTCCTCCCTGGCGGAGAGCGTCTGGCCGCAGATCGTGGCCAGTCCACCGCCAGCGCCCGGCGAGTCTTGGTGGGGTAGCGACCCGCCGCACTTCTCCCTATCCTTTGCCGGCCTATCGGGGCCCGGATCGTTCCAGCGCTACTGGGGCACCTGGCTCCTGCTGCCGCCTCAGATCAGGGTGTATCCTGTGGCCGGCCTGGAATCCGACGAGTTTACCAGAGCACGAGTCGAAGCGCTGCGTGAGCTGCTGCAAGCAAAGCCCGCTTCGCCGGCGGACGAAATCCCTGTGCTGCCCCTGATCAACGCTGCCCAGGTATTTCGCGCCCAGGTACGCTACCTGGATTTCCAGAATGGCAGCGGTGTACGCTTCATCACACACTACCGCCAGGATCCCGCGCCGGTTACGGATGAGGAGATCTTCTACACCTTTCAGGGGCTGACGGGTGATGGCGCCTATTATGTGGTTGCCTCGTTCCCGCTCTCCACGGACGTTCTTCCGGATACCCTGGATTTTGAGTCGCAGGCGTTCAGAGAGTTCGAGCAGCAGAATTATGCAGAGTACCTGAAGGAACAGGTCGACACGCTCAACGCGCTGCCGTCAGGGCAGTTCGAGCCGGACCTGGCGATCCTGGACGAGATCGTTGCCTCCCTTGAGATTCAACCCGAATAGAACGGGGCAGCCCGGTGTCACCTGCAAAGTGTGCGCCGGGCTTTTCTAATTGAAGGCCTAACAGGTCTTATCGGTGACCTGATAGACTTTGGTGGCTGCGGAGAGTGCTTTGACGCCGCGGCACGTGGTGGTATGATTCCAGTAGAATCGCGATGGCGTCCATGCGCTACCATTCGCTCTAATTCCGGAACTCAAAGTGCAAACACAAGGAGGCTTTCATGGGTCGCTACCCGGAAGAACACCATGAACCGTATCCCCTGGAACGATGGGAACCCCGTTCGCCCGAGCAATGGGCCCGGCAGGATCCGTTCCGGGAAGTGGATCTGCCCATCGAACAGAGGTATCCGGAGCAGGCACAGGTCGCGGTCTTCGAGGCATGGAATCATTTACCGACACCGCTGCGCCGCCAGGTATGGTTTGAGCGCGAGGTCGCCGCCGGCTTGTACGCGCGCTCGAGGGATTGGAAAAGAATTCCGGGTATTCGGTTTCTCAGCGTTGGCAATCGTGGGGAAGGCGCGCGGCGCAGGCGGGTGGGGATCGTCTCGATCGAACCCACGCTGGGGGAAGACCGCATGCCAACGCATGAATCTCTGGGGATCCCCGAGTCTATCCGGATCCGTTCCAGGGTCAATGAAGACGTTTTTGTCCCGGTCTGGATCGAGCACCAGCTGCCTGCAGAGATGCTTTCTCACGCCTTCGTCCCGCCGGGACAATTCATCGCCGCCTCGAATGTTTCGCCTCTTTCCGGGCCGGTGCCAACCGTGCAGTCGGGAGATGTCATTGCCGGAGAATCTCCGGCCGGCTTTCGAACCCCGGGGACATTGACGGCCGTCGTCAGCCGCGTGAATAACAACGCACTGCTGCTGCTCTGCGCGGCACATGTGCTGGGAAAGTCGAGATGGAAAGTGGTCGCCAACGTGCCTGTGCCTGCCGAGGTAGGAAATGTGATCGAGATCGACCAGGATCTTGACGCCGGGCTGGCAGAGCTCAAGCCGCCCTGGAAGGTGGACTTTCGCTTGAAAGCTGTCCCCATGGTTCCTGCCGCCCCTGTGATGCCGTACACGGATATGCCGGTACAGTTCTATGGCGGGGCCTCCGGGCACCAGCGCGGCTGGATCAACACCGTGAATAGCATTCCTGTAGGCGGCAAACTGGTGGGGATCATCCCGCACTTCACGGTCTCTATCCCGTCCAAGCCGGGCGATTCCGGCGCGCTGTTGATCAGCGGCCATGGCACGGATAATCCATTCCCCACTGCCTATGCCGGCCAGATGGGGCCCCAATATCTGGAGGCAATGACCTGCGCGATGCTCGGGATGATCGTCACCGGGCCGTCCAGCACGATCTCACCCGCAACCCGGCCGCAAACCTATGTCACACCCATCCTGAGTGTGCTGAATCACTTTCGATTGCGGGCGTGGGTCCGTTCGATGTAAATCCAATAGCAAAAAGGAGAGCAAAATGGCCAGGCAGGTAAAAGCAAGAGAGGCAGATACGGTTTGGGTACTCCTAGACGCTCCGGAAGGCGCCGATCTCGTCCAATACGCGGGACCCCTGCAGATCGACGTGGAGAAACTTGGCGAACATTTCGAGGCTTTCACCAGGGCCATCTCGAAGGCGATCGAAAAATGCAGCCAGCCCCTCGGCGTGAGAAGCCAGTATGAGCTGACAGAGATCGCTTTAGAAGCAAAGCTCTCCGCCGAGGTGGGGTTTACCCTGGTATCGAAAGGAGGTGTCGAGGGAACCTTTGGGTTCAAGTTCGAGCGAAAAAGGTCCGCCCGCAAAAAGTAGCGGCCGAACGACAGGATCATCTGGATATGAGGCGTTCCCACAACCCGCATGGATTCTTCGCGAGAAAGGCCATAGTACAATGGCTTCGTGGGTACCCAATTTCTTGACAAAGGAGTCTAACAATGGCAGATGTAATCGACTATCAAATCTTTGGGGATGACCTGCAGCTGGTGGAGGTCGAGCTCGACCAGGGCGAGGGCGTGCGCGCCGAAGCCGGGACGATGACCTATATGGAAGACGGCATCCAGATGCAGACGGGCATGGAGGGCGGGCTGTTCTCCGGTTTCAAGCGGATGGTCACGGGGGAGAGTTTCTTCATTACCACGTTCATGAACAACGATTCGCGCAGGCGGCATGTGGCGTTTGCCGCGCCGTACCCGGGCAAGATCGTGGCCTTCGACCTGGACCAGTTCAATGGCCAGGTCCTGTGCCAGAAGGATTCCTTCCTGTGCGCGGCGCGCGGGACCGAGATCGAGATCGCCTTTACGAAGCGCCTGGGCGCCGGGTTCTTCGGCGGGGAGGGTTTCATCTTGCAGCGCCTGACCGGGAACGGCATGGTCTTCGTCCACGCAGGCGGGACGATCATCGAAAAGGATCTGGCCGCCGGGGAAACCCTGCGCGTGGACACCGGCTGCCTGGTCGCGTTTGCGACGACTGTGGATTACGACATCCAGTTCGTGGGAGGCTTCAAGAACGCGCTGTTCGGCGGCGAAGGGTTGTTCCTGGCCAAGATGACCGGTCCCGGCAAGGTCTATCTGCAAAGCCTGCCCTTCTCGCGCCTGGTGGACCGCATCAAGCGCGGGATCACATTTACGCAGTCCGGCGGCGAGCAGAAAGGTGTGGCCGGCATCGGCGGCGATATCCTCAAGGATATCATTAGTGGACGCTGAGCCAGCGCAGCCCCGCGCTGTCCGGAGTCTCAGGGACCAAACTTGAGAAGGTGGTCGAGGGCGCGGCGCCGGCGGGAGAAGAATTGTCCGCTCTAAAAGCGTAATTCAACAGCATGCAGCTGTCTGCAGGCTGAAATGCGCCCCGGCATCTTCCTCTTTTGAGTGAGGAAGATGCCGGGGCGTGATAGATTCTCAGCTCTAGGCGGCTGCCACGCTGTGCACGGCGGGTCTTCTGGCGGTCCGTTCGAGCCCCCACAGCCACAGGGCACCCAGGCCCAGCAGGATCACGGCAAAGTTTACCAACCAGCCGAGGAACCCCGGGATGAGCGGGAACGACAGC
>DASTFG010000023.1:0-8043 GCA_035708785.1 Anaerolineales bacterium | reverse complement strand
GAGACGGCGATGAACGGAATTCCGGTCATTTCATGCGGGGAGACCCATTACCGTAGGCGCGGCTTTACTCTGGACCCGGACACCTGGGGGGAATATTTCGCCACGCTCGAAAACGTCTTATCCAACCTGCCTGCCCACCGTCTGACCGAGGAACAGGTGGCAAAGGCCTGGAATTACGCCTACCGGTTTTTCTTTGAATACCCGCGACCATTTCCCTGGCGCCTGATGAATTTCTGGGATGATCTCGAAGTATGGCCTGTTGAGAAGGTATTGAGCGAGGAAGGTGTGGCGCAGTTTGGTGATACATTCAGGTGCTTGGTCGGGGAGCCGTTCATATGGAGAGATTGACCTTCTTCCATCCTTTCGTTTTTCCGACTTAATCAGAAAGCAGAAAGAGGAAAGAAACACGGTAGATAGATCAATATGGCCGAGAATACTAAACAGCAAGTACGCGAGTTTTACGATCAGATCGGCTGGTCACAGGCCGGAGAGGGGCTGTATCAGAATGCGCGCTATGAAGATCTACGTTCTGTCTCGCGGGAGTACATTCACCGATGCCACATGCGCGTGAAGCGGCATCTGGCGCCGCAGGGCGATCTCCTGCTCGACGCGGGATCCGGTCCGGTACAGTGGCCGGAGTATTTGACGTATTCTGAAAACTATCGCTTCCGACTGTGCGCAGATATCTCGATCACTGCCTTGAAGGAAGCGCGCCACCGGCTGGGGAACAGGGGATTGTTCGTTGTCGCCGATATCGCGAGCCTCCCGTTCAAGCAGGATGCTTTCGATGGCGTTGTGTCCCTGCACACGATCCATCATCTGCCTTTGCGTGAACACAAGCGTGCCTATCTCGAGTTCCATCGCGTCCTAAAGGCGGATAAAACGGCTGTCGTCATCAACGGCTGGCATAACCCTCTGCTCATGCGCATGGCTGAGCCGTTTATCAGGTTAGGGCGATGGTTCACGGGCCGTTCTGCAAAAAAGAAAAAGAACTGGTCGATCGAGGAAGACCAGGCTGGAACGTTCATCGCAAAGATGACCCCGGGCTGGCTGAAAAAGGAATTGAGAAATGCAGTGACGTTTCAGATCTATCCATGGCGCAGCCTCAGCCCGCGCTTTATGCGCTGGTTCATTCGTCCGGGGTTCGGTGGAAAGGCCTATCTGCGCCTGATCTTCTGGCTCGAGGAGCGTTTCCCGCGTTTCTTCGGTGAGAACGGACAATACCCGATGATTGTGATCAAAAAATAGGCGCTTTGCATGGAGACTGGAGATTGTGAGCAAATTTACTGACCAGCAATATTTGAAGAGCAATCAATACAAGGAGTCCTCTAATCTCGAGGCGCGGATCGAACTTCATCGTCGTTTTAGCACAAATCCTTACGGTTGGTGCCGGTGGGTTTTTGATGCCTTGCTGAAATTACCTGCGAATGCGAGAATTCTGGAACTCGGATGTGGCCCTGGATTGGTATGGAAGGAGAATGCAGGTCGGATTCCTGCGGGGTGGAATATTATCCTTAGCGATCTCTCTCCTGGGATGTTGGATGCCGCGTGGCGGAATCTGGTCGTCACCGGACGCGCGTTCAAGTTTGAAGAAATCGATGCACAATCCATTCCATACCCGGAGGAGGCATTCGATGCGGTCATAGCCAATCACATGCTCTACCATGTGCCGGATCGTCCAAAGGCGATTGCGGAAATTCAGCACGTGCTAAAGCCGGCTGGCCATTTGTTTGCCACGACGATTGGCAAGAATCATTTGAAGGAGATGGCGGACTGGTTACGACAGGTGAGTGTTGGAAATACGTTCGAATCATTTGGTAATCCTTTTACGCTGGAAAACGGCTTGGAGCAGTTGCAGCAATTCTTTTCACACGTGGCGGTTTTTCGTTACCCTGATGAATTACATGTAACCGAGGTTGAGCCCATTATAGATTTTATTCGTTCGTCTATACACGCAAAAGAGCTATCAGAAGAAGGATTGAAGCGTCTTCAACAAGAACTGGAACGGCAACTTGCCAGCAATGGTGAAATTTTTATTCGAAAGGATTCCGGTTTATTTGAAGCCCTTAAATAGCTATTACCCCGCTCCTGTTTCTCTCGCAGCTCAACTGCGGGAGAACGGAGCTACTCGACCACCGTTTGGAACAAGGAGTATTCATGGATTGGAAAGATAAAGTCGTTCTCATCACCGGCGGTACCGGCTCATTCGGCAAGAAATTCACGAAAATCCTGCTGGGGGAAAATCAGCCTCGAAAGATCATCATCTTCAGCCGGGATGAGCTGAAGCAGCACGAGATGAGAGTGCATGGATATGATCATCCATCGCTGCGCTATTTCATCGGGGATGTGCGCGATCGCGAGCGGCTCGTGCGTGCCATGCACGGTGTGGATATTGTCGTCCATGCCGCGGCGTTGAAGCAGGTCCCTGCCTGTGAGTACAACCCGATGGAAGCCATCAAGACCAACATCATGGGTACTGCCAATGTCCTGGAGGCCGCCCTCGACGCGGGTGTGAAAAAGGTCATGACGATCAGCACGGATAAAGCCGTCAGTCCGGCAAATTTATACGGTGCCACCAAGCTGGCGGCCGAGAAATTGACCATCCAGAGCAATGCCTACGCCGCAGGTACGGCGACCCGCTACTCGTGCGTCCGGTACGGGAATGTCGTGGGCAGCCGCGGCTCGGTCGTCCCCTTATTCCTCAAGCAGCGCGCGAATGGGACCGTCACGATAACGGATGAACGTATGACCCGCTTCTGGCTGTCGCTGGAGCAGGGCGTCCGTTTCGTGATGCACTGCATCGAACAAATGGAAGGCGGTGAGGTCTTTGTCCCGAAGATACCCAGCACCAAAGTCACCGACCTGGCTAATGCCATCGCCCCCGGGGCCAAACTCAATATCATTGGCATCCGCCCTGGCGAAAAACTGCACGAGAATCTTATCTCTATCGATGAAGCCAGGCATACTGTTGAGCTGGACAGGATGTACGTTATTCAACCTGCAGAGGCGATCTGGTTTGGCTACTCGTGGAAGGGCAGAGGCAAGGAGCTTCCCGACGGTTACCATTATTCAAGTGACAACAACAGTGAGTGGCTCGATGTCAGCGGCATTAAGGAATTTATTGCACCCTTCGAGGCGCTCTTCGAGCAGGGTAAGCTGGAGGGCTAGAGAGTGTCAAGTGTCACGTCACCTGAAACGAGAAACCTGACACTTGGAACCCAACAAATGGCACGCATCCTGATCGTTGGCGCTAGCGGACTGCTCGGAATCAACCTCGCCCTGGAAGCCATGCGCGAGCATGAAGTCATTGGCGTGGATCGCGGCAGGCTGAAGTCCACGCCATTCCCGGTCTTCCGGGCGGATTTGTTCCAGGAACATGCAATGGATCCCATCCTGGAGGCGGCTTGCCCCGAATGGCTGGTCAACTGCGCCGCGATCGCCAGCCTGGAGGAATGCGAAGAGCATCCGGAGCGTGCAAAACGGCTGAATGCGGACTTGCCGGGTGAGCTGGCGAGTCTCTGTGCGAGAAAAGGCATACACTTCGTGCATGTTTCCACGGATGCCGTCTTCGATGGCGAGAGGAAAGGTACTTACACCGAGAAGGATGAGCCGAAGCCGCTTGGAAGGTACTCGCAGACGAAGCTTGATGGCGAGCGCGCTGTCCGGGAGGCGGATCCCGGCGCCATTGTTGCCCGGGTCAACTTTTACGGATGGAGCTTGAACGGCCAGCACAGCCTTGGCGAGTTCTTCGTGAACAACCTGAGTGCAGGCAAATCGGTCTATGGGTTTACCGATGTAATCTTCTGCCCAATGTGGGTCAACCATCTCAGCCAGGCGCTCATTACCATGCTCGAAAAGGGCCTGAGTGGTCTGTATCACGTTGTTGGTTCGCAGCCGATGAGCAAGTACCAGTTTGGGGTGGAGATTGCCAGAAAGTTCGGTTTGAAAGAAAACCTCATCGTTCCCAGGTCCGTTGATGCCTCTGGCCTGACCGCCCGTCGCGCCCACAATTTACGGCTGTCTACCCACAAGTTATCCACAGATCTGGCGTACGATATCCCCATGTTTTCCACGGGACTGGAGGAGTTTTATACACAGTACCAGCAGGGTTATCCCCAAAAGCTCCGTAGTTATCAACATCCGCAGGACTCGGGCTTGTAGCCCGACTTTTCCACCTTTGTCCACAGCCTTTTCACCCGACTTATCCACAGAAAACCGGAAGTTATCCACAGGAAGAGTATTTGGAGGAGACATCATGAAAATCATACTGAAAATCGAGGAGCTTTTCCTGTTTGGGCTGGCCCTTTTTCTCTTTTCGCAATTGGATTACGGATGGGGCTGGTACGCACTCTTATTTCTGGCTCCCGACCTGAGCATGCTCGGCTATCTGGCGAATCCGCGAGTCGGCGCATGGACTTATAATCTGGTCCACCACAAGGGGCTGGCAGTGGCGCTGTATATGTTGGGTTTCCTGCTCTCTGTCCCCTGGCTGATGTTCGCTGGAACGCTCCTGCTCGGACACTCCAGCCTCGACCGCGTCTTCGGCTACGGCCTGAAATATCCCGACGCGTTCCAGAATACGCATCTGGGGAGAATTGGAAGGTAACTCCAGGATATTCTTATGAAACCAGAGCGATTATCAAGAAATATCATCTATCAGAGCCCATGGGTAAATCTTTACCTGGATAAAGTGGAATTTCCCAATGGTCTTGTGAGTGAGAAGTTTCATTCTAATAAGAACCTGATGCCTCTTGAACTTCTCAAATCCCAAACAGGACACACGCTCATTTCCAAAAGTATCTTGAAAGTGACTGTCACCTGCAACTAAATCGGAGGACGAAATGGAAATCAAATTCGGCAATCGCACCATCGGCTTGAATCATCCCACCTATTTCATCGCCGACATCGCCGCCAACCATGATGGCGACCTGGAACGTGCGAAACTGCTCATCCGCCTGGTGAAGGATGCGGGGGCCGATGCCGCCAAGTTCCAGAACTTCGATGCGCCGAAGATCGTTTCAGATTATGGTTTCTCCAACATGAGCGGGCAGGTCAGCCATCAGGCCTCTTGGAAGAGGTCTGTGGTAGAGGTCTATCGTGCCGCGTCCATTCCCTTCGAGTGGACCATGACCCTGATGGAGGAATGCCAGGAAGTGGGGATTGATTACTTCTCGTCGCCCTATGATTTTCACGCGATCGATTTCCTTGACCGGTATGTGCCTGCCTATAAGGCCGGCTCCGGCGAAATTGACTGGATCGAAGCCCTGGAGCGCATGGCGAGCAAAGGCAAACCGTTCTTTGTCGCGACCGGCGCATCCACGATCGGCGAGGTGCAGAAGGCTGTCCATGCGATTTTGAAGATCAACAAGCAGCTCGTGCTCATGCAGTGCAATACAAATTATACGGCCAGCTCTGACAATTATGACCATTTGCATCTCAACGTTCTAAAGACCTACGCATCCATGTTCCCGGATGTGATTCTTGGACTCTCTGACCACACGCGCGCGGTCGCTCCCGTCCTCGGCGCGGTGACGCTGGGGGCGCGCGTCATCGAACGCCACTTCACCGACAGCAACGACCGCGAGGGCCCCGACCACAAGTTCGCGATGAATCCCGAAAACTGGGCGCAGATGGTCGAGGAGACGCGCCTGCTCGAACGCGCGCTGGGTTCGTCCGACAAGTTCATCGCGGGCAATGAACAGGAGACCGCCATCGTGCAGCGTCGCTGCCTGCGCGCCGCGCGTGATATCCAGGCCGGCGAAGTCTTTACCCGCGAGATGATCGATGTGCTTCGTCCCGCCACCCCCGGCGCGATCAAACCCGACCAAATCAGGAATGTAATTGGCACAAGGGCATTGCACGATTTTAAGAATGGTCAAGAACTGAGATGGACAGATTTAGGCGCGGCGTAAGAGTTTTAACCACGAAGGATTCTTTGTGTCGAATTAAAAGTCAAAAACCATGTATGTCTTCGTGTGCCTTTGCGGTTAGATTCTTATGCGGATTATTTATTTTAGCAAAAACTACACCCCTCACGATTATCGTTTTTTGTCTTCATTATCCAAGACGGAACACGAGATATTCTATTTGAAACTGGAATCAAACAAGCGCCAGGTCGAGGACCGGCCTGTGCCTGAGAACATTCAGCAGATCCTTTGGGCGGGTGGGCAAGGCGAGGTCCGCTGGCGCGATGCACCGCGCCTGACATTGGACCTTCGACGCTTGACCCGAAAAATAAAACCTGATCTGATCCACGCGGGTCCTGTTCAAAACTGTGCGTTTCTTGCGGCGCTCAGTGGATTTCGTCCGATTCTAACCATGTCATGGGGATACGACCTTGTACAGGAGGCGGATCGCAATCCATGGATGAAATGGGTGACCCGCTATACACTGCAGCGAAGTACATTCTTCATTAGCGACGCGCAAGTCACCCGCGAAAAGGCGATTGCCTTTGGAATGGATCCGGAGAAAACAGTCACCTTTCCCTGGGGCATTGACCTGGAACAGTTCCAACCCAAGAGCACAGGAAGCAGAAAGCGGAAGGCACAGACGAAGAATCGGCAATCATCAATTGTCAATCGTAATTCGATCACTTTATTCTGTAACCGCACATGGGAACCCATTTATGGCGTAGATGTTCTGGCGAAGGCGTTTATCAAAGTCGCGGCCACCAACCCGGACATGGATCTTATCCTCCTGGGCGGAGGTTCCCAGGCAGCACAGATTCGCCAGATATTCATAAAAGGCGGCGTGCTGGACCGCGTCTATTTTGGCGGGCAGGTGGGCCAACGCGATTTGCCGCGCTGGTATCACATGGCGGATCTCTATATTTCACCGTCGCATGTGGATGGCTCATCCGTTTCGCTGATGGAAGCCCTGGCGAGCGGATTGCCCTGCCTAGTTTCGGATATCCCCGGCAACCAGGAATGGATTGTCGATGGTGAGAACGGCTGGCTGTTCAGGGATGGTGATGCGGAGGATTTGGCAGAGAAAATATTCTATGCCATCAAAAATCGCAGGCTGTTCAGGGAGATTGGCGAAGCCGCGCGCGGGATCGCAGAGCAAAAGGCCGATTGGAAGAAGAATTTTGGTAAACTCCTGGAGACATATGAAAGGATCATATCGCGTTGATGTCCTTCGGGAGTGCGAGGCTAGATGAGACTTTGGAGGAGCAATGCTGTCTTTTGAAGATCTGGTGGAAGACTTTCGTAAACTGGGAGTCGAAGAAGGGGATACTCTGCTCGTACATAGTTCCTATAAATCGTTCGGCGGCGTGGACGGCGGCCCGCAAATCGTGATCAATGCTTTGGAGGCTGTGCTCGGGCCCGAAGGGACGCTCATCATGCCCACCTTCAACTTTGACTTCACGAAGGGCCAGCCCTGGGATGTGCGCTCCACGCCCTCTAAAATGGGTGTGCTCACGGAGCTTGTGCGCGTGGATCCGCGCGCCAAACGAGTCTTTCATCCATTTTATTCATTTGCGATTCTGGGAAAGCACGCCGAGATGCTTGGGAATCTGCGGTACAAGAGCAGTTATGAACGCAATTCTGTATTTGGCAAATTACGCGACCTGGACGGAAAGATCATGGTCATCGGCTTGTCTTACACGAACAGCATGACCTTCTTCCATCACATCGAGCAAATGGAAGGCGTGGATTACCGTTTCCTGAAACAGTTCACGGGCGAAGTGACGGACGAGAATGGCAATACGTACACCGATACGTTCGAGATGCTTGTCCGTGATATCGATAAGGGCGTCATTACCGAAGTGGATCCTATGGGCGAGCTGATGGAAAAGGCTGGCATCATCAAGGTTGGCAAAATCGGCGAAGCAGATGTCAAGCTGATGAAGGCGAATGATGTGTACGAGTTTACAGCGCGTGAAATGAAGCGCGATCCGCATTTGTTATATTACATCAAGAAATAAAGGAGTCGACATCTCCAGACGTTGAAACTAGATGAACGTCTGGAGACGTCGACTCCGTATCCTCCTTAATCCATGCGACCCTACTCTTCCCTCAAATCCATCCTGGCAGAATTCTT
>DASTFG010000022.1:0-7070 GCA_035708785.1 Anaerolineales bacterium | reverse complement strand
GAGCTTGATAGCCTGCATCTGGTTGGGAATTCCTACGGTGGTTTTACCGCTGCCTACTATGCCATGAAGCTCCCGGAACGGATTCGCAAGCTGGTCCTGATCGGTCCCGCCGCTACTATTTCCCCGATGAGGCCCTTCTACACCCACATGTTCATCCCCAAAGCCATATACGGATTTTTTCCAAAGGTTCCTGGAGTGAAACAGGTCATGCGCCGCAGCGTGGACTGGATGCACAAAGGCCTGCCGTACGATCCGCTCTGGGAGCCGTTGTTCTATAGCTCGATGGTCTACGGCGGGCTGATCAACCAGGTCTTTCCAAAAGTCTATTCGAAAGACGAATTCGCGCAGATCAAGGCAAAAGTACTCATCCTCTTCGGAGAAAGGGAAGGGATCTACAACAACCTCAGGGCCGCTGTCCGCTCGGCGCGGGAGTTGCTCCCCGGGGCGCAGATCGAGATGATCCCGGACGCTCATCACATCACCGCGCTGGCTCAGCCTGCAATCGTGAATCAAAAGCTCCTGCAATTCTTTGCCGAATAGCTGCCTGTCTATTCGTGCTCAGTCCACAGTTGGTTCCGTTTTCGGAGCGGCATCCTCCCTTTGAGCGGAATCAGCGCTCTGCCGGGCGTGCCTACCATCCATCGCATACGGTAAAATCCATCCTCAAAAGGTGATGAGGAGGCCGTTATGTCTCAATTCGATCTGTTCAGCCCGAATGAATCCAAATACGAATCCCTCGACGAATTGTTCAGGGATCTGAAGCGGATGAAGGATGATCCGCTGGCGGATGCGGGCACGAATGTGGTGATCAGCCGGGGAAATCCCAAGGCCAAATTATTGATCATCGGGGAGGCACCTGGTCCTGAGGAAAACATCAAAGGCAAACCGTTTGTAGGGCGTGCCGGCCAGATGCTCGACAAAATCCTGCAAGCCGCCGAGTTTGACCCTGAAAAGGAGGTGTTCATCACGAACTCAGTTTTCCGCATGCCGCCCGGCGATGCGGGTAAGGCTTTTCGGAAACCTACAACCGAGGAAATCGAATATTATCGTCCCTTCGTTTTCGAGATCATCCGGCTGGTCGACCCGCTCATCATGCTCCTGACCGGGAACGTGGCCTGCCAGTCCGTTCTCGGCAAGACCGGGATTACCAGTCTGCGCGGGAAATGGATGCAAGTGGAGGGACGCTGGGCCATGCCGATCTTCCACCCGTCCTACCTGCTGCGCAACCCGATACGGGAGCCGGGCTCGCCCAAGGCGCTTATGTGGGACGACATCAAAAAGGTTCGAAAAAAATATGATGAGCTGCGGGGGAAATAATCTTCACAGTTCAATGAGCGAGCCGCCGGGAATCCCCAGGCCTCCACGAGGCATTTGAGATAGCTTTCGAAGCTGCTCACCCAGTAGGCGTAATCGTGCCCTCGCGGGCCAATCTGAAGTTGATTCTCAAGGCCCGCTTCATCGAGGATCGATTTCATCACCCGGGCGCGCTCGAGCATCAGGACATCCTGATCGCCGCAGTCGATAAAGACGCGCACGCGGTTTTCGACTGTCGTGTGTGAGACCCATGCCTGGATCTGTTCCTCTCCCCGATCATTTTAGGCCTCGTGTATGAGCAGCATAACTGCGATTCTGCTCTGCTCGGATTAGATGGGAAGTTCCCCGACCGGTTTCCTCGACAAGGATACAGCCCCGAAATAAATGACGACACCCAGAACAGTGAGAACAAGCAGAGAACCGGCCGCCACGTATAGTACCATCGGCGGCAGGAGTCCAAGTGTGCCTGCCAGGAACCCTCCGCTTAGATTGAATGAAAAGTGTGCCAAGACCGTAATGATCAGACTCCCATGCGTGTTGTTATACAGCCAGGTGAAATAGATCCCTAGTGTGACCACCAACATCAGGTAGATGGGAAACGGGATGCCTTGCTGAGAAGAACCTGGTAGAAAGAAGAGCGGGATATGCCAGCAGCACCAGATCACTCCCAGGATGAGGCTCGAAACGAGGGCGTTATATCTTGACTGTAAGCGCGGCAGAGCAAAGCCGCGCCAGCCGGTTTCCTCGGCAATCGGACCCGAGAACAGGGTAAATACGAGCTGGCCAAGAATAGCAGCCATTGTGAGGCCAGGATTAATTCCAGGGATTGGATTCCCAAGCGCGCTATAGATCAGGGCAAATGTCAGCGGGCCAAGGAAGAGATAAGCTGCAGCCAGATACCAGCGCAATCCTACCTTCCATCGCAAAAATCCCGAGAGCAGGCGTTTGACTTCGACCGTTCCGCCAATGATCCAGGAAACGATGAGGGCACTGTATGTAGGACTAAAAGCATACAGGAACCAGGTCAACGACCAGGGATGGTCAGGCTGGCCGGGACGCAAATGGATGGATGTGAAGACCGCCCCAAACATGATGGCATAAGTTAGGACAAAGAATGAAAGCAGCTGGTGTTTTTGGATCCAATCTTTCATGCTGTGCTCCTTTTTGGTGGACACGGCCGGACAATTTGTCATTGGATGGAAGCGAGGAAGGACTCCACCGTTTCCATGTCCCACTCCTCGAGGGGGCCGGCGACCATAACCAGAGCGGGACCGCTCCTGCCCTCGAAGGTTGCCGTGGCCATCCGGAACGGAATGCCATCTGACGAGGTCCCCTCACCGATGCTCAGGACTGTCTCCTCGCCGCGGATCGTGACGGGCTTTTCCTCAATCAGGTTTGTCTCCGTGTTGTACCAGCTACTGTGCGGATCACCCGCACCCTCGCTGATCTGCCTTAACATCTCATCCAGATCGATGCTGTTCCCCGCCGGGAATTGGGCTAAAAGGATATGGGATCTTCCACTTTGCGATGTGTATCCAACCATAGTGACCTCGCCAAAATGGACGCTATAGGGTGAGTCAAACCCAGCCGGGATGACATAGTCTGCGATCTCCGAGCCGACCCGGATGGCCACCTGGGGTCTTTCACTCACCGTTTCATCTGTCCAGTTTGCGAACCTCGCGAATGACCATAAGCCTGTGGCAAATATGGCCGCTGTCGTGCACGCGCATAACACCAGTACAGAACCAACGATGATCAGAATGCTTTTAGTCGTCTTATCCATGTTGAACTCCTTCCATACTTGGTATATGTCCAGTCGAGCCATGCGTAATTCGGCGAATTGGATTACTCCACCTGTGCAAGAGCAGTCAGGAGCAGAACGAGAAGGCCCGAGATTGCCATCAGGTTAGAATACAAACGGAAACGCCGGATCGCCAGCTGCGCACTGTTATTCGAGCGCATCATTGGACCGACGCGCAGGATGGCATTGAACCAAAAACCCAGCACAATCATCCCCAGGATCAGCACATGCTTGACCAGCATCATGATCCCCCAGAGATTGCCAAAGTTGCCTAGCCCTAAATAATTCGGGTCGACAAACGTGAGATAGACCCCGGTGACGGCGAAAATCAACAGGGAGACATACATCCAAGACCGGCTGCGCTTCGAGATTTGACTCAGAATCGTTGCATGCTCCTCTCCGAGGACCGGAAGATAGATCACGGAGAGCAAGAGATAGTGTCCAATGAAGACAACCGTCCCCAAGGCGTGTAGCCATACTGATAGAGCGATCAGGACCTGCACCATTGTTATTGTCCTTTCAGTTCCTACACCCTACGTGGGAAGAACGTGTAGATGGTCACCCAGCCCAGCCCGATAACCAGTAGCAGGCGCAGCCAGAGCGGCCAGGAGGTTTCCCAGATCCAAAGTCCGGCTGTCACCGGCAGCACGAGTAGCCGCACTAAGCCCTGGACCATCCAGGGCAAGCTGCGGAACGATTGCCACACGGTGTCGAGAATTGCCTGATTGAAAATCAGGGCGGCTGCAAAACCGAGCCACAAGAGAGTGAGGACGGCAAAGGCGCCAACGTTAATGATCATGTTCATCGCATGAAATCTCCTTGCTCCGAGTTTAGTAGAGGATAAAAAAAGACTCCCCGGCCAACAGGAGAGTCTTACCCTGGTCGAGTGGAGAGGGGGATCATGGCCCTCTCTTGCGGATAAATTCGCTCACATCCACGTTGTACTCCACCTCCTCCAGCGTGAATATCGCCCACGGCTTTCCCTGATCGAGCCAGGTGGCAGAGCCGACCGCGTCGAGTTTGGTTCCGGGTATCTTTTTCCCTTCCACATTCCGGGTGATCCACAGAATCTTCTTCGCCCGGGGGCCGGAGTCCCGGAATCGCATGGCTTCCATCGAGTCGATCAGGCCGGTCTCTGGATTGAACCGCACGACAAAGCTCTCTTCCTGACCCTCGAACGGTACATACAACAGCGCCGTCCGGTCATCGACCGGTTCCCAGCGGACGCGAGGGTCGGTCAGCCAGATCGAGGGGAACCAGCTCGCCTCGGCCCAGACCGCTAAGTTGGCTCCCTGATTGGTGCTGGGATCATCATGCAGGCTGCCCATCGGGCTTTCGAAGAAGCTCTTGCCATCCAGATAGCCTTCGTCGACTCTCAGGAAGGGCAGCCCGAACCAGGTCGCTTCGATGTAGTGACGATAGTCCTTCCCCGCATTGTGAACAAACACAAAGCGGGCCGGCAGCTTAACGCCAAACGGGCTGATGACGGCGCGTCCCTTTAACACGGCCGTTTCGATCACGGGGATCTCGTTCCCGTAAACTGTCTTATACAAGCGTTCTACCGGTTCCGGTGAGCCCGCCGGGAGAGGGACGGTCCTCAATGCCGGTGTTCTCTGAGGGAACGGCGAGAACGGTCTGGGCCTGACCTGTAATCCCAGCCATCCGAGCAGGACCAGGATCACAAGTACGACCAGAATTACGATAAAGATTTTCATACGGTTTTCCTTATGCGTATTAGGCTGCTTTGGAGCTCGATATGCTGCGGAAGAGCAGAATCACCAGCCAGGTCGCGATCAGGCTCAGCGTGACGAATGGCGCCACGTAGGCGGCAAATTCCGAGGGCGTGAGGACGATCCCTTCCAACGCCTGCATAATGGATTGGGAGGCGACCACCAGGCCAATCGATGCATTTAACGTCATCAGGATACAGGCGAGTAAGGTTCCGAGCGAGGCGCGGCGCCAGACCAGAACTCCGGCGAGAAATGCCGTGGGAAAGATGATCCCGAGATCAATCACATAAGTTGCTTCCGTGGTGTAGGGCCCCAGATTGGGTGGAACGGTCCCCGCGGCCAGCGCGCTCACGATATCCAGCAGCCAGACGATCAGCGATAGTCCCGCCAGGAACAGAAAGATCGCGATTCCCCGGCGTGGAAACCTGGCGGAGGTGTGCCGCGCGAGCGCTTGCAAATCGATGGAGTCGAACGCCAGGATAAAACCAAAGAGACTGGCCGAGAACGAAACGATATAGACGAGCAACAGGTTGTTATACGCCGCGCCAAATGCCAGGGATGCGGAATTGTACAGGAAATAAGCGAGGATGCTCGTCAGTAGCAAACCACCACGTAACGAGCCGCGCCGGTAGAGCAGGACGGCGATCAACAGGACAGGGACACAGATAAATAGTGTGACTGCATCTGTGCCGCGCAGGATGGGCGCCTTGAACGCCGAATCATAACGATACAATCCCTGCCCGTATATTTCCACCGTGGTTCCACGAATTGTTGTAAACGTGAATGGACTGCCTGCCTCCTGCAAAAACAATCCGATGCTTGCATAGACGATGCTCAGCAGGGCAACCAGCCATGCGAGCAAGATAACCGCTTTTGATACTTTCATCATTTAGTTCCTTCACAATACCCTTAACATTTTCCTTGCTTTCCGGGTTGTGTACTCTTGTAGCGGTGTGATGATATTTGTCGATTCCTGCACTTCCTCAGGCCGATGGCTGAGGTTGCGGCGAACGCTGAGGCCGTTCAGCTCGAGCCGCCTGACGGACAGTCCAGAATAATCCAGCGAAAAGACCGAGATCGAGCACCACGCGCAGCCAGAGTGGCGGGAATAGAAATGTGATCGGCAGCAGTGCCAGGACGGATGCTACGGCCAGGACCAGGGGCTCTTTCCCGTCGCTCCGATTCGCGAACAGGACAAGAGATATCAGACTGGCGCCGAGTGCAGCCAGCCAAACGACAATTTCAAGTGCCGTGGTATAAGCAGGCACCGCGTTTCCTTCAGCCCGGTCTTTGATGGTATTCAGTGACTTCAGCTCCATCACAACGTCCGGAATTTCAAGGACAAAGACGGCAGTGGGAGGCATCATGTCGCTGCGAAAGCTTTCTCGGACGATCAGGCGCGTATGAGCTGCATCCAGAGGGAAAAGCCCAAATGTGAACGTCCACACCGGGTCGCCTATTTCATCGTCTGCCTGCCAGCTCAGCCATCGGTTTGGTTCGAGTACGGTGACATGGCTGGGACAGAAATCGCGCGACATACAGATCGGGTCGCCAATCGCCAGGTTCTGAAATTCAGGCAGGATCCGATCCGCGCTATGGATATCAAATCCGAACAGATTTTCCAGCCAATCGTAGCTGTACCAGCCGCCGCGTCCCTGTCCCCATTGCACGAGCCAGAGCTAGATCTGTTCGGGAGGAGCCCCAATTGTGATGGCGCGTGTCCAGCCAATGTGCTCCAGATCACCAGGCATCGCCCGGGATACTTCTTCGTTCGTTGCTCCCCAACGCAGGTGCCACGGACGGATCGCCAGGTAGCCCAGGATCAGAACAAGCAATATGATCCCCATGCCGGTGAAAAATCGCTTGGTTTTTGTTCCTTTCGACATCGTTCACCTTCCCAACTGGTGGTTATCAATAATTTTACAGCGTAAATTTACAGTGTATAATTATTGATCCCTGCCCGGGCGGTACCCGGCGTTTGCTTGCAAGGGCAGACTCGTCAAAGGAGATCCCGCCGAGTTTCCCCGGGAGCGATTCGACCTCTGCGAGTACCGCACCTGGATCGGTCGAGTGGACGGGTATGCTCCTCATTCCGGCACCCTCCCGCGGAACATCGAATAGGTGAAGAAGGCATAATACTCGGGAAGATCGAGAATAAAATCTTGCGATCCCGGTGTACACAACCGTTTGTACTCTGCCCAATCCTGTGCGGACACTTCCGGCTG
>DASTFG010000021.1:0-6184 GCA_035708785.1 Anaerolineales bacterium | reverse complement strand
CTTTTCTTCTGCTTTTTATTGGCCAGGTTGAGCTTCGGTGTGCGGATGAACGCGCCGCCCTTACTGAACAGGCCCTCGAGTACAGCAATCGAGGTGCTCAGGGAGAGTCCAAACCCCACGATGACCAGGAGCGGAAACGTTTTTATCCTTTTGAGGAAGGATGTTTTCTTGGTTGCCGTGGCGGTGATATAGAGCAGAGGAGGACCTAAACCTGCGATCACAGAGATCGGATAAATACTAAACGCCTCTGGCATCAGCAGCCCGACGGGAAGGGTTAGAAGCAGCATAGCCAGCATAAGCGGATGGACAAAATATCCTGTCAGGTGGAGGAGAGCCATGAGACGTACCTTCCACGGTAAGCCTGATTTTCCCAGCACGGTTGGCAGGATCTTGCGGACAACCTGAAAACTTCCCTTGGCCCAGCGGAACTGCTGCTTTTTGAAAGCTTCCACCTGAGGAGGCAGTTCGGCAGGTACGACCACATCCGGCAGGTAGTCGAACTTCCAGCCCCGCATCTGGGCGCGATAACTCAGGTCTAAATCCTCTGTGAGCGTGTCCCATTGCCAGCCGCCTGCATCCTCGATACAGGCCTGGCGCCATAACCCGGCTGTGCCGTTGAAGTTGAGAAAGAATCCGCTCTTCGAACGGACGGTTTGCTCGATGATGAAGTGCCCGTCGATGCCCATGGCTTCGGCCCGTGTCAGTGAATTATATTGCTGGTTGGTATGTCCCCAGCGGGTCTGGATACATCCCAGTTGGGGATCTTCAAAGCATGGCACGGTGCGCTTTAGCCAGTCGGGCTTGGGCACAAAGTCGGCATCAAAGATTGCGATGAATTCACCGGTAGCGGTGCGGAGTCCGTGATTCAGCGCGCCAGCCTTATATCCCTGGCGGTCGACACGGTGAATCAATTCGATGTCTATCCCCCGCGATGTATATTCCTTGACAAGCCGGCTCACCAAGTCGAGCGTATCGTCGGTGGAGTCGTCCAGCACCTGGATCTGAAGACACTCAGCCGGGTAATCCAAACGTGTCACGGCGCGCAATAGCCGCCTTACTGTATATTTTTCATTGAATATTGGGAGCTGTACAGTGACAGGCGGCCACTTTTTCAGTGGATGGGTTCTTCTCCGCCGTTTTATGGGGGCCTTCATCCGTAAATATAAGATCGTGGTAAAAAGGTTATGAAAGCCATAAAGGGCCAGACTGACGATCACAGTAAGATAGAACACTCCAATGAAGCCAATAAGTAGGCGCAAAGCAGTATCCTCCTTCATATTCAGGGAATGTCTTTCGGCGCTTTCTTCTCTGTTTACAAGGCAGAATTACAACCAGCAGTTCCTGTGGTTGTAATGTTAAGAACGATGAAAAACCGCCCGTATTATGCGTTTGTTGAAAACTGTCTTAAGGAGGAATTAGAAATTGCTGAATTCAAGGGGTTGAATGAAAGAGAAAGCTGTCATTCCCGCGCTATACATGGCGTACCTGTACGGTCCCCGGCAGCAGGCATAGGTGCGCATTTAGTGGTCTATACGGCTCTTTGGGCTGGAAATTATTGCCTGAGACGCAGAGTTTTGCGGACCGGAATGATCAGTTTGATGAGTCTTCCCCCAATGGCAGACTGCCACCGGTAGAGTACGATATAGAGCAATACCAGAGCGATCATCCAGAAGGCCACGGAACCGATCACGCCTTCACGTGAAACATGGTAAATCATGGGATTGCGCTCCAGCCAGGGCAGTATATCGGGCATAGGTTTCCCATCCAGCAAATAGTACAACATATCCTCTAGGCCGCTGAATGCACCGATGAAAAGAGACGTCAGGAAATAGATGCAGTCTTTCCACGCGCCCCACATGAGGATGACTCCCATGATGGCATAGCCTGCGAGGGAAACGAACCAGCCCGTATGATAGATGCTGGCGTATTCGATCATTTGATTGGTCTCGAAAATACGCTGCCAGATCAGGATATCAGCCAGGGTATAGAACAGGAGTGCCATTACGGCTGCGATGACGGGGCGATATTTTTTCATTGACGGTTGACTCCAGAATTAATGAATTGGACTGGGTCCTCTCGGTTGTGCGAACCCAAATTGCCGGTAGTATACCCATGATTCGTATAAGCACCATGGAGCACAGCCCACGTTATACCTACTTTTCGTATACAACTTGAAGGAGTTCAAACTGGCAGGCACGATTTTCCAATCGCTCCTGCATATTTGTCTTGCTCAGTTTGGGTAAACTGCCTCTGATCACTGGACGTGTTTGCCCGTTGCAGGTTACGCCTGAGGAGCTTGCAGTTTAGCAAAGCGCTTTATTCCTCCAATTCCGCCGGGTGAGGAGGATAGTTCGGCGGTTCGCGACGAAACTCATAATTCTCTATAACCGCCTCGATGATCGCACTTTGCTCGGCGGTGATAAGATCAAACTCCATCCCAATATTGAGGTAGTCCGGGCTGAGATCCGGGTGACAGCGGGCAATCCGCACCGGTACATCCAGCCGCGAGACGCTTAGATCCGGCAGTTCCGGCAGCTGGATGGTGATGATCAGCCTGGAATCGATCTCCAGGGGCTGATCTGCGATGACCATAGCACCCCGCAGATTTAGGTCGCCCAGATAGCCGATCAACCTGCCCTCAGACAGGTCGAACACCTGCGAGTAAGACATCAAATTCCTGCGCGGCTGCTTGCGTCTTTCCTGCATCTTGGTCTCCAGCGATAGTGTACATGACTTAATCCTTTAAATAAATTGCATACACATCTTAAAATTCTTTCCGGCCTCTGAAACTGTGGTTAAATCACTGCCATGCGCTGGATCTATCTTTCCCCTCACCTCGATGATGCCGTGCTCTCTGCCGGCGGCCTGATCTTCGAACAGACAGAGTCGGGCATCCCGGTGGAAATCTGGACCTGCATGTCTGGCTATCCACCGGACCTTCCGGCGCATGCATACTCCTCGTTTGCACAGTCGCTCCATGCGCAGTGGGGGTTCTCGTCTGCAGTGGAAGGGATCCGCCTCAGGCGTGCGGAAGATCGAAAAGCGGCCGCGCTGGTCGGTGCGGACGTCGTCCATTTTGACTTTCTAGACTGTATCTACCGGCGCGGTGAGAGCGGGGACTGGCTGTACTACGACATTATCGATCCGCCCCGAGAAGAGGATGCCGAAATTCCCTCCGAAATTGCGAGAGCCGTCTCCGCCCGCCTCACGCGGGAGGATGTGCTGGTCTGCCAGCTCTCGGTCGGTTCTCACGTGGACCATGTTCTCGTCCGGCAGGCGGCCGAGCTGCTCGGGCGGCCTGTGCTCTACGATGTGGATATCCCCTATCTCTTCCGGACGCCCGAGGAACTGGAGCCGAAAGCGGCCGGGATGCTGGAATCCGTCCATCCGGTCACGGAAGCAGGCCTGAAGTCCTGGCAGGAGGCGATTCTGGAGTACAAATCCCAGATTGTGGTGTTGGGGGAGTCGTTTGATACCCCGGAAAAGGCAGTAGCGGCCATTCAATCCTATTGGGCGGAGCGGGAAGGGATCCCCCTCTGGAAAAAAGTTGCGTAGTCCTTGTATTGAGCGTGGAATTATGATATATTAAGCGCACTTTCCGGGAAACCCACGCCTTGATTTATTCTTTGCATCTCTGTTTCAGAGATGCATATTCTTATAGCAGGACATAAAACAATGCCTAACAATTTTCTAACGAAAGAAGGATTTCAGAAGCTTCAGGACGAGCTGGACTACCTGCGCACGGCCAAGCGCCAGGAAGTCGCCAACCGCCTGCATGAAGCCATGGAAGGGGGGGAACTGATCGAAAATGCCGAGTACGAAGCTGCCAAGAACGAGCAGGCGTTTGTTGAGGGGCGCATCCAGGAACTGGAGATGCTCCTCGCCACTGCAAAGATCATCGAAGACAACGGGAAAAAGAAGAGCGATACCGTGCAAATTGGCTCGAAAGTCACCATCAAGGAAGGCAACTTCGAAGCCGAGACGTTTACCATCGTCGGCGTGGCAGAGGCCAACCCGCGGGATGGCAAGATCTCCAATGAATCGCCGATCGGCAAGGCCATCCTAAACCATAAGGTTGGCGAGAGCGTCAAGGTAGAGACGCCCGGCGGTACCTATAATGTGAAGATCCTGAAAATCAACTGAGCACAGGAGCGTAACCCGTTGCCCCGCGCCCCTGCGATGTAGGAGTGTGGGGCTTTTTATTTCGCCCCTTCTCACCTTTGGCATCCTTCCTTATCTGTGGTTTGCCGGCCAGGGGAGGGCCTGGGTGGGGAACGGGAGGCAGCATGACAGAATACACCTCACTTGAAAAAATCCGTTTGCAGAAACTGGAAGAACTGCGCGCCGAGGGAATCGAGGCCTATCCCACCCGCGCCCAGCGCACCCACCTTAGCGCGGAAGCCATCGCCGAATTCGAAGCCGCGGAAAAGGAAGCTGTTTCGTCGGGCTCGCCGCGTGAAGTCAGGGCCATACTTGCAGGGCGCATCCGTGCCAGCCGCGCCATGGGCAAGATCTCTTTTGCACATATTGAGGATGGGGCCGGGAAAATCCAGTTGTTCTTCCGCGCCAATGAGCTTGGAAAGGAGCGCCTGGATTTCTTCAACAGGATGTTCGATATCGGGGATTTTATCCAGGTGGAAGGCGTCATGTTCCGCACGAAGTCGGGTGAGGCAACGCTCCACGTCCACGACTTCAGCCTGCTCGCCAAGTCGATCAGCCCCCTCCCTGCCGCAAAGGACGAGACCCTCGGCGATGGAACGGTCGTCCGCCACGCCGCGCTGGAAGACCCAGAACTGCGCGCCAGACAGCGTTACGCAGACCTGGCAGTGAACCCTGAGGTGCGGGAGATCTTCCGCAAGCGCGCCGCGATCATCAAGTCGCTGCGGACATTTCTTGACGATCACGGATTTATCGAGGTGGAGACGCCTATCCTGCAGCCGATCTATGGGGGAGCCGCGGCGCGCCCGTTCGTGACGCATCACAATGAGCTCGAGCAGGATATGTACCTGCGAATCTCGTTTGAGCTGTATCTCAAACGGCTGCTCGTTGGCAACCTGGAGAAGGTCTATGAGATCGGTCGCGACTTCCGCAACGAAGGGATGTCGTTCAAGCACAACCCCGAATTCACGCAGCTTGAATTCTATTGGGCCTACGCAGATTACCTGCAGGTGATGGAGCTGACCGAGCAGATGGTCTCGTACGCCGCCGAGCAGGTGCTGGGAACGCAAATCGTCACCTATAAGGGACATCAAATCGATTTGACCCCTCCCTGGAGACGGCTGGAATTGCGTGAGGGGCTCAGGGAGACGAGCGGCATCGACATCGCAGAGCACAAAACCGCCGAGGATCTTTTTCGGGCGATCAAAGCCATGCATCCGAACAAGGCTCCCGATCCGTTTGCCACGCGCGGCAAATTGATCGATTTCCTGCTCTCTGAGTTCCTCGAGCCCACCCTGATCCAACCGACATTCCTGTACAACTACCCCCGCGATATCTCTCCGCTGGCAAAATCCGTTCCCGGCGATCCTTTGACCGTGGAGCGCTTCGAGGCCTACACCGCCGGCTTCGAGCTGGTCAACGCGTTCACAGAATTAAATGATCCGCTCGACCAGGAGCAGCGCTTCCTCGAAATGGGGCGTGATTATGCCGCCGATGATGAAGAGCAGCACCCGATGGACGAGGATTACCTGCGCGCCATGCGTTATGGCATGCCGCCGAATGGCGGCTTTGGCATGGGTATCGACCGCCTGGCCATGCTGTTCCTGGACAAACACTCCATCCGCGAAGTCATCTTGTTCCCCACTTTGAGGAATGAAGAGTTCGCCGAAACGAAGACCTAACGCTGTGCTACGCTGACTCTGTGTCTCCGTGGCAGATATCTATGAGCAGCCGTATCCTCATCCTGGGTGATCTCCTCGCCATTGCCCTGGTTACGCTCATCGGCTTTGCTACGCACGGCGAAGCCGAACTATCTTTCTTGCCGCGCATGGCTGCAACTTACTTTCCGCTTTCAATTTCATGGTTTTTGCTCGCGCCCGGCCTTGGGCTTTTCCAGCCGCAAATCGCTTCCGACCCCAAACAGCTCTGGCGCCCCGCATTGACTGGCCTCTTTGCCGCGCCTCTCGCCGCTACCCTGCGCGGACTGCTTCTGAATGCCCCGATCATTCCGATCTTTGCTCTTGTG